>CALABZ010000072.1 GCA_937888615.1 uncultured Lentisphaeria bacterium
GAAAAACATATCCGCCCGACCGGAAGCGATGTTGAAAAATCACGCAGTTGATTTTTCAACGTTGAGCGGGAGGCCGGAACGGTTCACCGGCGGTGGAACCATTCTCGAATGCGTCGAGTTCTCCACAGTATCCGCTCCGGCTCCGACGAGCTTTGGACTAAGGGCTCATTCTCGCCGGAGCAACCCTATGGATAACTCTGATTTTTCGGCATCCCCGCCGAGGGAAAACGGAAATAGACCGTTATTACTCTTGAAATCAATAGTTTAAATATAATGTAGTTATGAAAATTTTGACAAAACCTTATGATGAAGAAGGAGATGGTATGAGAAAGTGTTTGATGGCTGTGATTTCGTCCGCGGCGCTGGCGTTAAGCGCCAGCGAGGGATTTCCACTGGTGGAGAATGGACAGGCCCGGGCGGCGATTGTTACTCCGGCGGCTCCGGTTCCGGTGGTTCAATATGCGGTCGATGAGCTGAAGAACCATATTCAGCTCATGACCGGCTGTGAATTGCCGGTCGTTACGGAAGATAAATTGCCCGGCGGTTTCGATAAATTCATCTATCTGGGGAATACCAGAGCCGCGCGCCAATGGAACATCGACGTCGACAAACTGCCGATCAACAGCACGGTGCGGAAAGTCACGGATGACGCCGTATACCTTTTCGGTCTCGACGGTGACGGCGCCCCGCCGTTGAACGACTCCACGCCGATGGGGACGTTGTTCGCCGTGTACGATTTTTTGAACAGCCAATTTGGCGTAAAGTGGCTGTGGCCCGGCGACAGCGGCACGTATGTGCCCCACGAGAAAACGATTTTCAGCGGTCCGCCGCGTGAGATTATGAAACGTCAGCAGTTGATGCATTCGCGTATGCGTGACGGTTCCGGACTCGGCGACTACAGCAAGGTGATGAGCAAAGAAGAGTTTGACCGGGCGAAACTGGAACGCCAGACCTGGCTGCGTCGTCATCAATTCGCCTGCGGCACTTCGTTCCAGTACGGACATGCTTTTGAACACTATTGGAAGCGGTTCGGCAAAACGCATCCGGAATATTTTGCATTGCGTTCCGACGGCAAGCGCGAACCGAACAGTCCGAAACGCCCGAAACTGGTGCAGTTATGTGTTTCGAACCCCGATTTGCACAAGCAGATCATTGAGGACTGGGTGAATAATGTCCAGTCCTACAAAGGGCCGTTCATCAACGGTGCCGAGAATGACAAAACCGCCGCCGATGAGCATTGCTTCTGCGAAAAATGCCTGGCCTGGGACCCGCCGTCAAAGCGTATGCCCGTCCACGAATACCAGGAAGCCGAGAAAAAAGAAGAGATGCCGGACATCCTGTCGGACCGTTATGCCCGGTTCTGGCTGGCATTGCAGCGGGAAGGGGCCAAACATCGTGATAATCCGATCGTGCTGGGCTATGCTTATTCCGATTACAGCGCGCCGCCGATTGCGACCAAACTCAATGAAAATATTATTGTGGCGATTGTTCCGCGGATGAATTATCCGCTGGAGCCGGAAGTTCGCGGATTGATGACCGATCAGTGGGACGGCTGGCGCGCCGTCGGTGCCCGGCTTTACCTGCGGCCGAACTATTTTCTGACCGGCTATACTCTGCCGTATATTTTCGCCCGGCAGTTCGGCGAAGATTATAAACACGCTTACGCCAACGGCATGATCGGCACCGATTTCGACAGCCTGACCGGAATGTTCGGGACGCAGGGGCCGAACCTCTACATGGTGGCGCGTCTGAACGACAACCCGGAGCTGTCCGTGGATGAAGTCCTGGCGGATTTTTACAGCGGTTTCGGCAAAGCCGCGCCGAAAGTGAAGGAATATTTCGAGCTGTGGGAAAACGCCACGAACGGTTATACCCGGGAATTCGCCCGCCAAAACCCCGGCGGCGGCTGGAATTACATGGGATTCAGCGGCAACGTGCTTTATTCGATGGAACTGGTGGCAAAGGCGGAAGCGATTCTGTCCGACGCGATGCGGCTGTCACAGGACAGTCCCGACGATGTCGCGCGGGTACGGTTTCTGGAGAAAGGGCTCAAGCATACCCGGTTGACGCTGGAAGCCATGAATGCGTTTGATGCGTTCAAGAAAAAACGCTCGGACCGCGAAGCCAAGCGGAAGTTCCTGGAAGCGCGCGATAAACTGAACGGCTACCGCAATGAGATCCGCAACGATCAGGTGATTAACGTCGTGATTCCCCAGCGTCTGGAGCAGTGGATGGGCTGGAATATTCGCTGACGGGATATTCGATGATGGCGGCGAGGCCGGGCAACAGGTCCGTCGCCGTTAGTTTGAGCGTGGAAATAAAGAATTCGAGGTCGCGGATTCGTTCCATGCCGTCCAATGTGTGCGCGTCGCTGCCGAATGTGAATTTGCAACCGGCGCGTTTCGCCAGACTGATGATCCGCAGCGGCAGCGCAAAATCGAAATTATGCGCCCGGCGGCGGTCCGGCAGATAATTCCCCGAAATCTCCAGTGCCACGCCGTTGGCCGCGGCCACCCCGAACGTGTCGATCAACTGCTGGTCGCTGATCTCCGCCATTGCTTCTTCGTATAAATCGAGGTAGCCGTGCGGGATCAGCGGGTGCGCCAGCACCGTGGCCAAGCCGCTTTGCGCTCCGGCGGTGAACATGGACAGCATGTGTTCGGCCAGGGCTTTCGGGGTACGGCTCGCCGGTCCCTCCACGAAACCTTCGAAATAAAAATGATCCGTCGAAAGCAAGACGAAATCCAGCGATTCGGCTTGTTCTGGCGTAATCCCGAAGCGTCCCGGTCCCGCCATTTCAGCCTCGCACCCCACCAGCACCTGAAGCCCGTTTGGGATTTCAATTGCGGCGAGCTCTTCGCGCAGCCGGATGATGTTCCGCCAATTTTGGCGACGGTAGAATGGATGCGGTTCGAGTGCCGGGTTGGCCCATAAATGGTCGGCAAAGCCGATTTGCTTCAGACCGAGTTCGCAGGCCTTCCGGACGATATTGGCCGGGGTCTGGTCGGGCGACGTACAGCATTCGGAAAGAAATGTATGCACGTGCAAGTCGTGTTCGAGTCTGATCATCGGGTTGCGCTCCGGATTCAAATCAAAAACCGCATTCGGTTGAAAATAGCCGTTCTTTCTCAAAAATCAAGCGGCGGAGCGTAAATTATCGGGACAGAACCCGTCCGGCATGCTCGGCTCCGTTCACCAGCACCAGCTTGATTCCTTCTGTGAGCCGGTGCGGATTGGCGAAGTCGGCGCGGGCGCGGTACGCCGTCTGATCGAACAGCACCAGGTCCGCGTAATAACCGCATTCGATCCGTCCGCGCCGGGTGATGCCGAATGTGTCAGCCGGCAGCGACGTGACGCGCCGGATCGCTTCCTCCAGTTTATAATAACCGAAGAATATCGGAAAAGAGCCGAAGCCGCGCGGATGGCTGACGCCGAAACGGTAATCCACGGGGCGGACGCTTTCGTCCGTACCGCACATGAGGTAGGGAAGTTTCAGGATCTGGCGGAGGTTGTCCGGGCTCATCCCGCGAAAAGCCGCCATGGCTCCGGCGGGATCGTCCCGCAGGATTTCCGCACAGGCGGACGGCGGATCGGGGAATTCGGCGAATATCTGTCCGTTGCGGGTCTGGTATCCCGGCGCGGTGGTGGTGATCAGGCGGCAGGTCTGCCAGCGCTCGGGGGGGAATTGGCGGAGGCGGCTTGCCGTCTCGCGAAAATGATCGGGATCGTTCAGGTATTCCGACAACTCCTCGTTGGTCATGTAGGCGAGGGTGTCGGGCAGGATGACGCCGAGCTGGGTCATTGACTCGGTGTATGGATAACGGTCGGCGGTAATCCGCAGTCCGGATTTCGCCAGCAGCCGGATGGCGTCGCTCAATTTGTGCCAGTTGGCTTGTCCGGACGCTTTGAAATGACTCACATGCAGGTGCTTTTGGCCGGACGAACGGCATGACTCCACCGCTTCGGTCAGTGCTTCGAGCAATTGATTGCCCTCGCTGCGGAGATGGGTGGTGTAGGGACGGTCGAATTCGCTGAGCACGTTCAGCAGAGCGGTGATTTCATCCGGCGTGGAAAAACAGCCCGGCGTGTAAAGCAGCCCGGTCGAGAATCCCGCCGCTCCCTGCCGGAGTTGTTCGCGCAGCAGCGCCGCGATCTGTTCGACCGGCGGCGGCTTGTCCTGATAACCGTTGACGGCGGCGCGAAGCGTGTTATGCCCGCACAGCGGCATGATGTTGATGGCGGGGCGGCGGCGCTCGACCGCGGCGGCGTAACCGGCGAAATCATTCCAATCGATGCGGACGCCGTAATTGGCGTAAAGCCGGTTCAGGTGATCACGGTTGTGGTCGGTGACGGGAAAAGGAGATAGCCCGCAGTTGCCGGTGATTTCGGTGGTGATGCCCTGTGAAATTTTGCCGGTGGCCTCCGGCGCGGCCAGGATCGATATGTCGGAGTGCCCGTGTGCGTCGATAAAACCGGGGGCCAGCGCCAGCCCGGCGCCGTCGATGATACGGTCGCCGCCGGACAGGGCCGGGGCGATGGCGGTGATGCGGTCGCCGTCGACAAGGACATCGCCGGAATGGGGCGGGGCGCCGCTTCCGTCATAGACCAGACAGTTCTTAAACAGGGTTTTCATATGATAAAATAGCATGGAAAAGAATAAAATCCGGTTAAATTCGCAATATTTTTTGAAAAAGCTGAAAAAGATTGTAAATTTTAGAACTTTCATCAATTCAAGGTGTCTATAAAAAATGAAGTCACTCAACGACAAACAATTGGTCGCAGAGTTTAAAAACGGCAGGCTCGAAGCGTTTGACGAGTTGGTCATGCGGCATTCGAGGATCATCTACCAGACGGTCTTCGGATTGCTGCACAGCCATCATGATACGGAAGAGGTCGTACAGGATGCTTTTATGCGGGCGTTTCGCGGGCTGAAGGCTTTTCGCGGTGACGCCAACTTCGGAACCTGGCTGCACCGGATCGCGGTGAACCTGGCGCGCAACAAGTACCATTGGAACCGTCGCCGGGGCAGTGAAGTGAACTTGAGCATTCAGCAGATTGCCGAGGCCCCGGAGAGCAATGGCGAGGATCTGCCGCTGCCGGATGAGCGTTACATGCCTGGTGTGGCGCTGGAGAAAAAGGAATCGATGCAGGAATTGATGGAAAATATGAATGAGTTGTCGGACAGTCTCCGCGAAACCATGGTTTTGCGGCATGTCCATAATATGCCGTATGAGAAAATTGCCGAGATTCAGAAATGCCGCACCGGCACGGTCAAATCAAGAATCGCCCGCGGGCGCGAAATTTTGCGCAACACTTTGGGCAAGGACAAATAACTATGTCACCGCAAAAATCAAAATTGGAAAAATGTCCCGATCATGCGGAATTGAGTTTGTTTTGTGACGGTTATCCGACCAAAACGGATGTCGCCGCCCATATTGCCGTATGCCCGCAATGCGCGGCGGTGGTGGAGGACTACCGCCGTATCGGTCAGACCATTGTCGCCGGAATGGGAAACATTCCCGATCTCCATATGCTGAATGAACGAATCTGTACTGAAATCCGGGTGGAACAGGCTATGCCGCCGCGTTTTCACCAGTTATTTTTCAGCAGGTTCACCAAGGTTGCCGCGGTTTTGGTGGTGGGGGGGCTGACCGGTATCGTCGGACTCAACGTCGGACTTCAACTGTGGCCCGGCGAAGAACCGTTGCCGCCTCATACTGCCGTTCACTCCCCGTCTTCTGCCGGGGAAACGCCTGACGGAACAAAGCGTCCGTTGCCGGACCTGCCGTATTACACCGGGTTGAATTTTGCGCTCCGCAATGCCAACTCGATTCCGATCCAGAATCTGGCTGCCGCCAATTACGGGGACGACACCCCGGTGTTTTCGGCGATGAAAGACCTCACCCGACCGCTTGTTTATTCCGATATTGACAATCAGGTCCGCCAAGTCTGGGTAACGCCCGCTCTGGATCAGACCGCGACGGATATTCGCGGTTTCCTGCGTCGGCAGGGGATTGTCAATTGCCGTCTGGAACAAAATCCAAATGGAGCGCTGGTCCTTTCCGTCTTGCTGGACAAGGATCAGTTGATCAAGCTGGTCCGTTTCCTGGATTCGCGGCATTTTGACCTGTTGTCTCCCGTGGCGCCGCAGCCGGAACAGAAATATTTCCTCGGCAGTCCCAGCGACATGGTGACCTACACGGCCGAATTCGTTCGGGAATAACCGGTCGGGCGAAATCCGCCTGAATACGATTGAGTTTTTCTTCCCTTGATCATTGATGGTAAAGCGTCAATGTCGCCTCCATTGATATTTTGTCGCTTGCAAAAGACAAGATATTGCAGTATAGTAAAAATATTGCGGGTCAGCTGAGAGGTATGGCAAATGCCATAGGAGATACTGACTTTTATAACGAAGGAACGGAAGAAAAACGAAAAAGTATGCGGACCGTAGAAATAATCTCCGATAAGGGACTTGTTCGCCTTGCCTGTATTCTGGGGCTCATCATTCTGATTGCTCATATTTGTTTTCCATATAATCTTTACCGGGACTGCGCCGGGTATTATGCGTATATGACCCGGGCATTCGCCGCAGGGAATTTTCAGGAAGCTTTTCATCCGTCGATCCCCCCTTTGAATGTCCTCCTGGCCGGAATGTTGACCTGGATTGGCTTCGATCCGGTCCGGGCGCTTATATTGGTGTCCGGACTTTTTTATTTGGCGACGATTCCGGTATTATTTCTGCTGCTGCGCCGGTTTGCTCCCGCCGTCGTCGCGGGTTGGGGCGCACTGCTTTTCGCTTGTGCCCCCAAAATCATCCGGATATCCGGCAGCGGCATTCTGGACAGCGCCAAAATCTTTTTTCTCACGGCCGCCGTATACCTGATATACAGGCTGTTCCGTTCGTCTTCCCGGAAAACGACGGCGATTCTGCTGGGACTTTCACTCGGCGGCCTCTCACTGGCCCGAAGCGAGGGGATCGCAAATGCCGTCCTATTGTTTGGCTGTCTGCTGATCGGGTTGTGGTGCCACCGCAAACAGTTCTCTTGGAAAGGCATGATGGGTTGCGGCGCCCTGGCCCTGCTTTTCTGGTGCCTGCCGCTTTTGCCCCGGGTCTGGTACAACCACGAACTTTGCGGGCATTGGGTGTTCGATAAACGGTTTGCCGGTGGAATCACCCGGTTGGTGTTTGCCGCGTCCGGTCAACCTTCGCCGGTGCGGGTGTATCCGGTCACGTTGCTGGATTTGCTCAATCAAAATTTTCGCGGCGGGTATGAATTGTATATGGCGGCGGCGGTGATCGGGCTTCTGCTGTCGATATTTTCCCGAAAACACCCCGGTGTCTGGCCGGAAGGGAAAGTACCGGAATTCATTAACTGGCGAAATGCTTTTCTCCTGCTGATTGCGGTGGTGGCGGGCAATGCGGCGCTCCATTATGCCGCGGGTTTGGCGGCATATCGTTATTTCCTCCTGAACATTCCGCTGCTGATGATCTTCACCCTGATTGCCTGTTACTGGGGTTGGAGCTGGGCTCGTCGTTGGATTCCGTCGTGGGTGCTGAAAATTTTTGCCGTGCTGATTCTGGCGTTGCAGATTGGCAATGGTTTGGAGAACCTTATTTCACCTGCTGGAATGCAGGAGTACCGGACCGGTCTCTGGTTGCGGGAACGGGTGGCGCCGATGTTTTCCACTTCGCCGCGGGTGTGGTTTTACCATCAGTCACCAGTGTGGTATTGGTCGGGCTTGGAACGGGCGGTTCCGATCGAAACGCCGAGGCCCTCTGTGCGCGACTACACGGATTTTGATTTGGTCATTTGGGGAAAGGACGAGGATGATCTCGAAGTTTTGTCCGCACGTGAGGATTTATATGAAATCGAATTGCCGCCGGAAAGTCCCGTCAGGCTTTTCCGTCTCGGGAGGAAACCATGAGCCTGTCACTCTGGTGATTCCGTGTTACAATGAGGACGCAAACCTCGACCGGGTGCTGCCGGACGTGATCGCCTATTGCCGCCGGAACGACTATCTTTTAATCCTCGTCGACGATGGTTCGAAGGACGGCACCGCCGAAAAACTGGCCCAATATACGGACCCTTTACTCAAAGTCTGCCGACACAAATGCAACCGCGGCTACGGAACGGCGCTGAAAACCGGACTGGGTCAGGTACAAACGCCGTGGGCGGTAACGATTGACGCCGACGGTCAGCACCGTCTTGAAGATGTCGATCGCCCGTTCGAACGGGCCTTTACCGCTCCCTCGGCAAACGGTTGATTCGGGAGTTTGCCTCGTTGCTGATGGAACTGCCCGTCAGCGACTTGAATTCAGGCATGAAGCTTTATCGCAATGAACGTATGCCGCTCATATCCATTCTGATGCCCGTTCATAATACGCAAGCTTACCTGACGGAATGCCTGGAGTCGATCGCATGTCAGACGTTCACCGATTTCGAACTTGTGGCGATTGACGACGGGTCTGTCGACCGGAGCGCGGAGATTCTTGACGAATGGGCCGCCCGGGATTCCCGTTCCCGCTGTCTGCGCAACGAAACCAACCTTGGCATCGCCCGTACCCGGAACCGTCTTCTCGCCGAATGTTCGTCGTCGAGCCGTTTTCTGGCCTTGATGGACGCGGACGATGTCTGTTTCCCGGACCGTCTGGAGCGGCAGCGGGCATTTCTCGAAGCTCGCCGCTGTGTCTCTGTCCCCCGATACCGGCTGGATCGCCCCCGCTATCGAATCAAAATACGAGGAACGTGACCGGAACCCCGGCATGGTCCGGCGTCCGACCCGCTGTCGCCTGGAGCTCTGCCGGATCATGTTTCATTTTCCGCTCCTGTATCGGTGGTATCACCATCGGATTTATCTTCGGTCTCGTTCTTCCGAAAAAGCTGCTGCGGATATTATTTATGCCGGGCATGGTTCCTTTATGATCTTCACTCGCGCGTTTATGATGAACTATCCCGCCATTTCCTATCCGGCTTTTCTCTTTTGCGAAGAAATATTTATGGCGGAACTGCTGTGGCCTGAAGTGCGTTTACCGCCCGGAAATTCGGATCACCGACCTTGACCATGTTTCCACTTCAAAAATGGACTCCGGAGCATATTTTCGAGCCAGGCGGCAATCCCTTGGCACCGTAATTGGAATATTTTTCCGGCTTTTCCGCAAGGTACGACCATGAAACCGGCCGTATCCATTCTGTTTTTCGGGATGATTTTTCTTCAGGAGGATGATTGAGCCGGCAAAAGGGGTCGACATGGCAATTATTCGCGATTATAAAGGAGCGAGGTCTTGAAAATTCTCCCTATGTGTTGTACTTGTAATAAATTGCTGTAAAAATATTTCAATGATCGATTAGGATGTAATTTTATTATGAGTATTTCGAGTCTTGACCTGAACGGCCCCTGGCAAATCACTTATACTCCGGAACATTCCAGCCTTCCCGGCAAAAACGATTATTCGGGCGTGTTGAATGTTCCCGGCTGTTGGGATGATTCGCCGGACGCTTTCGCCGCCCCGAACATTCAGTCGGTGCTGAAAACCAACGAAGAATACGAACCCCTCGACTGCGAAGCCATGGATGCACTGATGCCGGACGCCTCGCTCCCGTTCATTACCGGTACCGTCTGGTATCGCCAGGAAATTACCCCCCCGCCGGAACTCGGCGAACAGGGCTTTGCCGTGTTGAAAGTCGGCCGCGTATCGCTTGACGCCCGGGTCTATCTGAATGGGGAAGCGGTCGCCGATTTCATCGGTCACTCGACGGCGCACGAAGCCGTGATTCCGGCGGCGAAATTCCGTCCCGGGGCGAACGAATTGATCATTGCCGTTTCCAACTCAAGGCGTGACCGGCTAGGCTGCGTCATTCGGGGGTTCAAGGGGTTCAGCGGCGGGATATTCGGCGACGTGAAGCTGGCATTTTATGCTTCCGCCAGGGTTCGCGACTGTTATCTTTTCCCGTCGGAAGACCTGAAAAATATTCATTGGCAGGTCGAGCTGGAGGGCGAAATCGCCCCCGGCTGTGAACTGTGCTGCTCCCTGCTGGACGGTGCGGAAACGGTTATGCACAAAGAGCTGACCGTAGAGAAGGACCGGATGCTCCGCTGGGTGTCCGACGCCGGAACCTTGATTCCGTGGTCGGATACCAACCCGAAGCTTTACCGCCTGCGCGTGGAACTCCGCCGAAATGGCGCGCCGCTCGACTGCCGTGAACAGAATTTCGGACTGCGCCGCCTTGTCGCAAAGGGGAAATCGCTGGAACTCAACGGCCGTCCGATTTTCCTGCGCGGCAACACCGAGCACGCTTATTTCGCCGAGACCTGTACGCCGCCTCTGGATCCTTTCTACTACGAAAAAATCGTGGGCAAATTCAAGTCGATCGGGTTCAACTGGCTGCGCTTCCATACCTGGGTGCCGTTCGAAATCTACCTCGACGCCTGTGACCGGGCCGGAATGATGATTCAGGTCGAGGCGCCGCTCGGTTTCGAGTCGGGCGAATGGCTTGACATTCTCTATGCCTGCCGCCGCCACCCCAGCGTCGTCATTTACTGCGGCGGCAACGAGGAACTGCTTGACGAAAAGAAGATCGCCTACCTGAAACAGTGTCGCGACAAGATGTGCGAACTGGTCCCGGACGGCCTCTTCAATCCGCAGGAAGCCTTGCGCGGGGTCGAATATTGCTGGAATCCCGCCGACTTCGGCGCTCCCCTTGAATCGGTCCCGTTCCAATACAATTCGGGGCGGCTGGCCTCGCTGGAATCGTTCTGCGATGTTTTCGGACATTACGATTGGGGATACCTGAGCTATAATTCGGCGTATTGCCCGATCGATGACATGATAAACCGCCAGACCGCCTATCATATCCCGTGCCTCTCGCATGAAATCACCATCCTCGGGACTTATGTGGACCTGTCGCTTCGCGAACGCTACACGGGCACCCGGATCGGTCATCGGTTGTTTGATCCGGTAATTGAAGTACTGAAAAAAGCCGGAATGCTGGAAAAAGCTGAAACCTTTTACCGCAACTCCTGCCAGTGGCAGCGCATTTTGCGCAAGCAATGCGTGGAAAATGCCCGCCTGTGCGGAGGGCTGGCCGGTTACGACTTGCTTGGCGGCATTGATTATCAGTGGCACCGTTACGGCTATCCGTGCGGGATCATGAACGAATTTTACGAGCTGAAATGCGAAACTCCGGACGAAGTACTCCGCTACAATGGCCCGAATGTCCTGCTTTCCAGCCTGCCCCAGAAGCGGACCCTGACGCATGGGGAACGTCTGAACATCGATTTCTTCATCTCCTGTTTTGAACCCGAACAGATCGACGGCGATACGCTGAATGTACGGTTGACGGACGCCGTTTCCGGCGAGGTTGTCGCGTCACGGGAATTCGCGGCTGCGGCCGTCACGCCGGGCGCTCCGGTGAAACTGGGCGACTGGGAACTGAATTTGCCGGAAGTTGACGGAGCACGCACTTATACGGTGGCCGCCGAGCTCGGGACGCTTCGCAACAGTTGGACGATCTGGAGTTTCCCGTGCGTTTCCGGGGAAGTTCCCGCGGGCGTCATTGCCTGTTCGGAACTCGATGCCGGTACGTTGGATCAACTGGAGAACGGCGCGTCTGTGGTGTTGTTCGGAGCGGGGCCGCTGCCTACGGCGCCGACGACGTTCCAGCTCTCCTGTGCGGGGCGCGGCAACGGCAACCTGGCGACGGTGATCAACGCCCATCCGGCGCTCGGCGGGTTCCCGCATGAGGGATGGTGCGACTGGCAGTTCTTCGAATTGTTGAGCGAGGGCCGGGCGGTGGTGTTCAATGAATTGAATATGCCGTATGCGCCAATCGTCGAGGTCGCCAGTTCGTACAAACAGATTCTCAAGCAGTCGTCGTTGTTCGAGCTGCGGGTGGGCAAAGGCCGGCTGCTGGTCTGTACGTTCAACCTCTCCGCCGCCACGCCGGAAATCCTTTTCCTGCGCCGTCAACTGCTCGATTATGCCGCCGGGGCGGCGTCGCCGCAACTTCCGCGGGCGGAGGCTTCCGAATTGCGCAAATTATTGCAAGGGGGAGGCGTCGGTGATATCGACATGAAAACGGACGAAGGATTCGACGCCCGCGGTCAGCTTAAAAAATAATACTGAGTCTTTGTCCGGGAATTGAACCGGGGAAAGCAGAATACATATTATGGGATATGTCGTGCCTCATTCAACGGCGGCTGGGGATACCCCCGCCGGGGCTTTTTCCGGAAAAATCGCCTGGCTGAGTTTTTTTTCGGGATCGGAACTCATATTTTTGTGCGGTTGACGCCGGAAGCGCTGCGGTGTGATGCTGAAGTTTTCGCGGAACTTGCGGCAAAAGAAGTTGCCGTCGTAAAAACCGCAGGATTGGGCAATATCACTGATGCTGCGATCTGTGTAAAGCAGCATTTCGGAAGCGTGATGCAGCCGGACTTTCATTAAATATTCGATCGGACTGCAGCCGACCTCATTTCGGAAACGGCGGAAAAAATTGCGCCGTGACATATGGACGAGGCCGATCAGTTCATCTATCGTTATCGGGCGGTCATAATGTTTATTGATATAGCTGATGGCGTCACCGATCAGAAACCGCATCCGCTGTTCAGGAATTTCATAACCGCTTAAACGGGCGATCCGCACGATAATTTCCATGAACAGCGCCAGACTGGCAAAAAGATTGCCGGGCCGGAAACTTTTCAGTTCGCTTTCGAGGTTCCGTACCATTCCGATGATATTCTCCAGGTCGTTCAGTTTCAGGTTGGCGACCGGGGAAGCATCAACCTTCTCGCTGCGATCAGGGAAAAAAGCCTTGAATAACGGGAGGGAATATGCGTCGAGCATCGGCAGAGACAATTTGGAACGGTCGTAAACGATGTTGATCAGTTCCATGTCGCCGGTTTTGTCGTAAGCATGGACTGTACCGGGATGAATTACGACTACATCTCCGGCTTTCAAGTGAGCCGATCCGTCATCGGTGAGATGCCGCGCGCCGCCTTTCATGACAATGGCGATTTCGGAATATTCGTGGTCGTGAAAACGCCGCTCCGGGTGTTTACCCTCGGCTACATAAGTTACCCACAGCGGCAACCGCCCGCTGCCGACGAATGACATAATCGATGAATGGTAGTCGATAATCATAGTGTATTTCCGCTTTTGGCACTATAATACTATTAAATGGCTCAAAAGTCAAGGATTTTTCGATAAAAATGCAGTATAATATTTTCAGCAAAACAGAAAGGACGGTGTAAGAATGAAAGCATATATATTAATTTCAGCACTGATTTGCGCCATTGGAATCATCGCTGACGATGTTTCTGTAGAAGTGAAAAAAATACCGGCTGTAAACCTCCTGAAAAATCCGCAGTTCATGGTGGAAAAAAATAACAGAGCACCGAAAGACTGGCTCTTCAGCGACTATTCGAAATTGACGGGGTTTGAATATCAGACGGGCAATGGCGTATTTCATATTCAGACGACCGGGGGATTGTACGGTTATCTGGTCCAGCCGGGCATACCGGTGGAGGAAGGGAAGAAGTATTATGCCGAAGCTTGGGTGAAATTGAACAGCCGGGCCTTGTTGTGGCTCATCACCACGCAGTATGATGACAAGCTCAGTCCGTTTTTCAGCCCCAAGAGCGGGACTCGAATTTTTTCAGTGGCCAATCCTGATCATGGCGAAAATCTGGTCCGGGAATTGCAGTATTTCATCAGTCCCGATTATCTGCTTCCAGTCAGCGAAACCAAATGGAATCATTGTGCTCTGGAGTTTACCGTACCCGCCGGGCATGGCATTAAGTCTTATGATTTCCGTATCGGTTCCTACGGGGGGAGTGCGGGCTGGATTGAGATAAAGAACCCCTATTTCGGGCCTGCTGTATTTCAAGCGGTCGTGACCTTGGGGGGGGCTGGCTTGACTGAACTGAAAGTATGTACTTCCGGCGGCGGCGAAGTCAAATCATTTTCGCTGGACCCAAAACGGAAACAGCAGAAAATAAATATCACCCTTGAATCACGGCTGTTTCAATACTATATGGAAATCACTAACCAGTCAGGCTTAACCATACGGAGATCGTTATGAAACAAATATGCATCGTTTGCTTATTGGCTATCATTGGAAATATTCTCGCGGCACCGGCCCGGTTTACGGTAAAGGAACAAGGTTTCGAGGTTATCGTGCGTGACCATGAAACCGGAAAGCTCGTGGACAGTGGTTCTGATATCGAAATCAAAACAGAATCGACGGAAAAAGATGGGCGCAACTTTTTTCGTATGACTTTCAGCGTTCCCGAAAAATCTCCGAAGGTGTATTTACTGACTGTAACAGCGGCCGTCGGAATCAAATCGGCAGATCATTATTTCGATGGTTTCAAAGAATCGTCATGGGATGGGAAAAAGGTACTTGAGCGTAAGAGTATTTTTCAAACCTTTCCATTGGCGGCCGCCTGGGCCGGGAACACCGGCGTCGCGCTGGGGTTAAGTCCTGACTCCATGGTCAGCTATATGCGTAATGGGATTGAACGTGTAAATGGAAAAAATCAGATATTTTTTACGACCAGGATCGTCGTCGACAATCGCCGTGAACAGGAATTGACGTTCTGTTTCTTCACATTCAATCCGGAGTTCGGCTGGCGCAATGCTATTGATGAGTATTACCGCCAGTATCCCGAATATTTCGAACCCGCCTCGAATATCGATTCGCGAATCTACGGAATCGGGGGATATTATGTGTCCACTCATACTACCCGCAACCTGGAGATCCACAGCGGACGCCAAATGGATTTCGGCTGGGAATGGACCTATTGTCCGTGGGTAATGGCCGGCAACTGGTTTGTCGAGCGCAATGAATGGAAACCATCCGATGGCTACATGCATTGGGCCACATATTGGAAGCGGAAACCTTGTTCATACGACGATTATCTGAAAGCGGAAACCA
>CALABZ010000073.1 GCA_937888615.1 uncultured Lentisphaeria bacterium
ACGGACATATCCAGCGAAGTCACGATTCCGCGCCGATGCGCCCCACGATACAATTTCACCAATTCCGCTCCTCCCCGGCGGCTCATCGCCCTGCACAGAGGCGGATAGGCGAAATGGAAAATCTTCATCCCGTCCCACCAGTTTTCCGGATAATCAGCGGCCTTCAGCATGGCATTGGCTCCGGCGCACGCCAGGAACATCCGGTCCTTTCCGGGCGGGCTCAGTACGATGCAGTATCCGCTGGGACTTCCCGGAGTCACTGCCAATTCGCATTTTTCCCGCAGCCCGAGTTTTCGAAAATACTCCGTCAGATAACTGCCGAACAAATCCTCGCCGATCCGGGCAAGCAGGCGGACCCTGGCACCGAGGTGGTGCAGGGCGGTTCCCGTGTTGCCGACTACGCCTCCGGGGGACGCCGGGCATGAACCCACTTCCATCAGCATTCCCGGCACAAAGGAAAACGGAACACCGGAATCCAGATCGGGAAACATGTCCAGACAGAGATAACCGGATACTCCGATCAGATTTTTTCCCATACCGTTTGTCATTTTCTATTCTTGAAAAGCTCGATTATTTCCATGGCCTTTGCCACAATCGCCTCATGGGCCGGAATGTAGAAATTGCCTGGCACCGAAATGGATCGTGACTCTTTCGCGATGCCAACCCCCTCCAGCCACGCCTTGTGAATATCCGTACAAATATTAATTTTTGCGACACCCATTTCAATTGCCCGCAGCAGCAGTTTCGGCGGAGTTCCCGAACCTCCATGAAGTACCAGCGGAATGGAAATGCACTTGGATATTTTTTCCAGACAGTCGAACCGCAGGCACGGTATCCCTTTATATTCTCCGTGAACCGTGCCGATCGCCACCGCCAGACAGTCGATCGCTGTATCATTGACATATTTTTTCGCTTGATCCGGATCTGTCAGAAAATCGTTGTCTCCGCGGATTTCCCCTTCGACGGCTCCGCCGACATGTCCAAGTTCGGTTTCGATGCAGATCCCTGCTTTATGTGCCATTTCCGCAGCCTGTTTGCTGATGGCAATATTTTCCTCATACGGGAGCATAGAGGCATCTAGCATCACAGAGGTGAAACCGGCGTCAATGCATTCCATCACGTGTTCAAACCGGCTTCCATGATCGAGGTGCAGCGCAGCTTCAATCCCGGTATCTTCCACATATATTTCAACAATTTTCCGTAACTTGTCCGCCCCCCCCATGATGTTGTATTCGGCAGGACTGGCCTGGAAAATCACCGGCATCCGGCATTTTGCCGCACTTTCGGCAATGCCCCGAATAATGGCACTGTCCCAGCACTCAAAAGCCCCGATTGCATACTTTTCTCTTTTGGCCTTCTTCAACAATTCATCCATTCTGATCAAAGGCATAGTCGTAGATTCCTTATGTTTAATTTTTCCTGATGATACTCTAATATAATATCAATATAAATATAAATCTAATGCAAAAAACGAAGAATTAGATACTATTACGACTTTTTAAGTAAGTTGTTATTCGATAATGTTCCTTTTTTTGTAACACCCGGTTATGGAGCAACAAAACCGATAAAAAATATATCCTTTCGAAACATCATGGCTTTTGCTAAAAGTTGCTCTTACCTTGGAGGCCTGCCGGATGTTAAGAGTTCAGAAATTTCCATGAAGGATATAAAAATCACGATTCAACCTGGAATCGATAACCTTCCCGATAAAAATGACTTGCTCTCCGGATGGGCGGGAAAAGGGTATACAGAAGGAGCCAACAGTATTAATGCACCTTACGGGATATGGCTTGAGCATCTTGAATCCTGCGAATTCAAAGACATCAGAATTATTCAGGAAGATCAAAATGATAGATGGCTGAATGCTGTCAAAATAAATAATGTGAAATCTTCAAGATTCGAATCGGTTGCAATAAAAAATCCTGAATCATTTTTCGATAATTTGCTGTCTGAAGCTGAAACGGATGATTTCACCCTCAATACTTTCACCCTCAACAATTTCTCGATCGAATAACATGATCGAACTTCTTTGCTGTGTTAATTGTAAATTGGCCGAATGCCCCTTATGGAACGCCCCTGAAGGGCGACTGTATTTCACTGACATTGAAAACTGTTGTCTGTGGCGTTGCGACCCCGCCTCCGGAAAAGCGGAAAAATTCTATCAGGGAGAAAGTAAGATCGGCGGCTTTGCTTTCAATCGCGACGGCAGCCTTATTTTATGCGCGGAAAATCACGTGTTGAAGCTGTTCCAGAACGGAGAAACGGAAACACTTTTTTGCATGGATTTTCCTGCCGGTGAGCGATTCAATGACATAACGACCGATCCGTGGGGACGCATCTATGCCGGGACCATGAACTACGGCCTGTTTCTTTTCGAGAACGGAAGGGAACCGCTAAAACTGCTTGAAAAAGTCAACTGCTCCAACGGCATGGCTTTCAGTCTTGATGAAAAAACTTTTTATCACACGACAACCAAAGATTTTCTGATAAATTCTTACGAGTATGACCAGGCAAACGGCTCTATTTCTAACAAAAAAGAGTTTTTTAATTCAAGTGCGACAAAGGAATGGCCGGATGGTTTGACCATTGACAATGAAGGCTGTTTATGGTCGGCTTTCTGGAGCGGCGGCGTCAAGCGCATATCTCTCGCAGGCAGGGTCATTGACGAGTTTGTGGTTCCGGCGGAACATCCCACCAGTGTAATCTTCGGCGGGGCAAATATGGACGAACTGTTCATTACGACTGCCGCAGACGGGATATTCAGAATGAGAACAGTTTACAACGGGAGGCTGGAATGGCTAGCAGACTTTTAGTCCGGTTTTTTCCTAAAGTATAAATAAGCTGGAAGTGAAACATGAATAAACGAAAAATAACAATAGTCGGCTTTGGAGCATCAATTACAGAAACAAAAGAAATGTCCGATGAGAGTAAAAAATGGCTGAATATTATCGGGAGGAAACTGCAAAAGGAATTTCCTGAATATGAATTTGATATTATTAATTCCGGCAAAGGCGGAAATTCGGCACGGGAAGCGGTGGTACGTTTTGAAACGGACGTTCTTGCACATGATCCGGATTTTGTAATACTTGATTTGTGCGCAAACAACATGAGCCCGGCAAGGCCCGAAGAACAGAGAGTGGAACCGGAAGAATTCAGAAACATTCTGGAGCAATATGAAAATTCTTTGCCTTCCAAAACCCAATTTGATACCGAAGCGAGAATTTGAAGAAATAGTCATGAAATACCATGGAGACAAGCGAAAGCAGACCTTCGACAGTTGGGCACATTTTGTGTCGATGATCTTCTGTCAGCTGGCGCAAGCCAACAGTTTGCGGGAGA
>CALABZ010000074.1 GCA_937888615.1 uncultured Lentisphaeria bacterium
ATCCTCAAGGTATTCGCCGAGGGTCAAGACCGCGTTCGGGGAACAGAACCGCTGGATAAAGCCGGGAATGGCGTATTCCATAAAATGCTCGCCAGTACGCCCCAGCCGATAACAGGACGTGCAGAAGCTCGGGACAAAATCGCGTCCGACCAGCCAGCGGATCACTTCATCAAGCTGGCGTTCGTCGCCAATTTTGAACTGTTCACGGTTGAGTTCCTGTTTTTTGCCGCGGTCTTCCTGATAACCGCCGATTTCGAGGCGGGTTCCGGCGTCGATCTGGGACACGCCGAATTCGATCACCTCGTTGCGGATTTCAGCGGATTCGCGGGCGGTCATAATCAGCCCGGTATACGGCACCGCCAGACGCAGGATCGCCACCAGGCGTTTGAATTCGGCGTCGGAGGTCCGGTAAGGCAGGTCGAAATTCAGTCCGTGGGCGCTTTTGATACGCGGGAAACTGATGGTATGGGGGCCGACGCCGAATTTCTGTTTCAGGTAGATCGAATGGCTGACCAGCCCCAGCACTTCGAAACGCCAATCGTAAAGGCCGAACAACGCCCCGATCCCGACGTCGTCGCAGCCGCCGAGGAACGCCCGGTCCATGCCGTTCAAACGCCACATATAGTCCCCTTTATGGGTGCCGGCCGGATGATATTTGGCGTAGGCCTGTTTGTTGTAGGTTTCCTGAAAAATCTGATACGTGCCGATCCCCGCCTCCTTGACGGTGCGGAATCCTTCGATATTCAAAGGGGCCGCATTGATATTTACACGACGGATTTCGCCGTTGCCGATCCGGGTTTCATAAACGGTCCGGGTCGTATGGGCGATAAACGCCGGGGTATAGTTGGGGTGTTCGCCGTAAACCAGAATCAACCGCTTATGCCCTTCGTTTTCGAGAGCCCGGACTTCCCGGACCAGCTCCTCGTCGGACAACGTGCGGCGCACGGCGGAACGGAGACTGCGCCGGAACCCGCAGTAACTGCAATCGTTGATGCAGTGATTGCCGATATAGAGGGGAGCGAACAACACAATGCGGTTGCCGTAAACGTCACGTTTGAGCTGGCGGGCCGCATGGAAAATCTCATCGAGCAACTCGGGAGACGTAACGGCGACCAGGGCGGCGGTTTCCTCAACCGTCAGCGGTTCTTTCTGCATACTTTTGGCAATAATTTCGCGGACCTTGCCGGCGTCTTCCCTGGTGTCGGCCGCCAGACTGTCCAGATAAGCGTCATCGATAAAATCGACCGCATCCGGAGTGAGTTTCATTTCCATAATTCACCGCCTTGGTTGTATTAAGTCGGAAACAATATACCATGAGAAAACACTTTTTAAAGCCCCTTCGGACCGATTTGTTTGAAATGACGATTCAAGGCGCTATATTAACCCTGTCTGTAAATAGAAAATATCCAGAAACGGCACAACGCTGTGTTTATACTCAATTAAGGGCCCCTGACATGAAAATCTGTTCTCTCGGCATAACGCTTTGCCTGGTCGGCGCTTCGATCTTCGCGGCGGATGAATTCAACACCTCCTTCACTCCCGGCAAATGGCAGAAAGACGACTGGGTCATGGTCAAAAGCTCACGCTGGCCGTACCGCGGCAACTGGATCCAGAAGCCCGAATACATCGTCAATGCCGTCCCCGGCGACGCCACCCCCCGTGAACTCGAATCCAAACGCATCGGCGAAACCTACACCAGCATGATCCTGAACCGGACATTCGAGGGCAACACCACCATCGCCTGCACCATGGACTTCGATTACCGGATGGCCCCCGGCCTGATCATCGCCGAGGAACCGGCGAAAACCGAAGCCGGTCCCGAATACCGCAATCACTATGAGATCATCCTGTTCGACCGGGGGATCAACGTCTGGCATCATTTTTTCGAGGACGGCAAACAGAAATGGGTTAAAAAGGCATTTCTGACCACCGAATTCAAAGCGAATACCCCTTATGAACTGATCGTAAAAATGCAGTTCACCGGACGCGGCCCGCAAATGGTCCTGCAGGTCGGCGACCATATTTTCGGATTTCACGACGCCAATATTCCGAAACGTTACCGGATCGGGATCGTTGCCAGCGAGGGAATCAACCGGTTTTACGGCTTCAAGGTAAGCACTCCCTGACCGGGCACAAGCCTCAGCGCCCGGCGGCCTTGAGCGAACGCAAAATCCGGAGCGAATCGCGAAGCGGACGAAAATGCGAACTGTGATCTTCCGCGTAGACCGGTTCGATCAAAACTTCAAGGAACGGATAGCGTTTCCGGGTGGCGTTGTCCAGCAGCATGACCATTTCGAAGTCGAAGCGGTTCTGTGGAAACGTGACCAGCGTCGGCAGGTAGGCGGCGGGAATTCCCCTCAGCCCGGTCTGAATGTCGCTGACGTTCTGCCCGGTAAGCAGCCGAAACACTTTCACCGACCAGAAATTGCCGAAACGACTGCGGAACGGCATATTTTTCGCTTCCTTGAAATCACGGCAACCGAGAACCAGTTTGTCGGGATTCGCGGTAGCGGCCTCGACGACCCTGGCGATGTCCGCGGGCGTATGCTGGCCGTCGGAATCGGCAGTGATCACCGGCTTGTCGATCCCGCGCTCGATCAGGTAATTGAACGCGGTTTTGAGGGCGGCCCCCTTCCCCTGATTTTCCTTGTGAGTCAACAGCGTCACCCGCAGGTTCAGTGAAAGATGCAGAAAAATCGACTTATATTCATACCCCGAACCGTCGTCCACCAGCAATACCCGGCAACAATCCTCGTGCCCGTATCCGAGGATCAGTTCAACCAGCCCGATCAGTTCGTCCCCCGGCCGGTATGCGGGAATAACAATATAAGTATGTTGCTTGATTTCCATGTATCCTTCCTGTAGATTAGCGTTTGCGGCGGCACGCGGTCAAAAGAAAAGCATGGGGGGAGCGGCGTTTCCGGGAACCGGAAAGCATGGATGACAAAGAAGTTCCAGCAATCAGATTGTCAACAGCATTACTCAATCTTTATCCTCAAATTTCGGGTTAAACTGCGCCTGCCAGACAAACAATATCACAAATCGCCTCAAATTCAACCCCAAATCCGCAGGAATTAGCCGACAAATACGCCCGCCGTCCTCCAGACCGTGCACCGACCCGCATATAGATCATGCAACATCCCGCCCGTTCCTGCAAATGATAATGCTGTTTCAATGCGGTCTTGATCCATAAATGTTCCCTGAGAGATTTTCTCCTCGAAAACAGGAAAATGTTACGCTTTTAACATTTTTGACGATGTTCCGGCGTTGCCAATTCCCGCTTTGGCTGTATCTTTTACTGTAAAGAACGAGGAATTTCGATATGGAAGCACGACAGGGAAATCTCAAAGTCAATTTCCGGCAGATAGCCCATGAACTCAATATCAGCGTCATGACGCTGTACCGGGTCGTCAACAATCGGCCCTCCGTGCGGCGGGAGACCCGGACTCAGGTCATCGAGGCCCTGAACCGGTACGGATATTTCACCCACAAACCGCAGAAAAACATTCGCGTTCTTTTCGACTTCACCGAACACGAATACCTGACCCATTACGGAAACCGCCTGAAGCGCAATATCGAAAAACTCAATTATGTCTGTTATGCCACCGACCACCGCCGCAACCCGGAACATTTCTTCAACACCGCGGCCGAATGCGAGGTGGCGGTGTTCGCCTCGATTCCCGACCGGAAAATCATCGACCTGACCCGGCAGGCGAACCCTGATATCTACACCATCACGATTTCCACCAAAAGCAACGCCGACGTCACCCTTTCGCCGGACAACACGCGCGGCAGTGAAATTGCGGCAGGCCATTTTCACCAGATGGGGCACCGCCATGTCGCCGTCTACATGGCCGAATCGCATCCCACCCGACTTGAACGCTACAAGGCGTTTTACGCGGAAATGAAGTTCCTCGACCCGAATTCGCAAATCGATATCATTTTTGAACCGCGCCGCTCAAGCACCAAAGCCACCCTTGAAAAGTATTTTGCCAAAACCGATCCGTGGCCCAGCGCCATTTTCTTTCTGGCGGGCGAGTTCGCCGAAAACTTCAACCGCGACCTGATCGCAAAAGAGCCCGAGCGCTTTCGCGGACTCAGCGTCATGACTTATGACCGCCCGCAAGACCTTGAGTTCCGTATCAATCACTATAATTTCGACCGCATTGAATTCAATTCTCCCGATCTGCTCGACTGGGCCGAGTACTACATAACCAACCGTCCGATGATGAAAAAACGCTCCCCCAT
>CALABZ010000075.1 GCA_937888615.1 uncultured Lentisphaeria bacterium
ATCTCCAGCGACTGGTATTGCTGCGGGGATAAAACTTGTTCCTGCTTAAGAACTTGCGATTGATTATGGTTAAATGTCTGATCAGCCATGTGAAACGCTGTTTAAAAACCTTACAAAAAAATATTGATATTTATACTAATCATTCTATATTATAATACCGTGAAGAAGATTTTCCAAACGGGAATGAATGAATTTGGAGACTAAATGAAAATCGGAGTTACGGCGTTAGGCAGCGGCAGCCGCGGCAACGCCTTTGTAATACAATGTGAAGAAGGCAGTTTGCTGGTGGATGCGGGTTTCAGCCGGCGGGATCTGCTGAACCGTATGTCGGCGGCCGGTGTGGACCCGAAACTCCTGAAAGTGCTGCTGGTGACCCATGAGCATGAGGACCATGTGCGGGGAATGCGGTTGTTTTGCCGGGATTATTCGTTGCCCGCCTGTATGACCGGGCGGACGGCCGATTATCTGCGCCGTCGCGAAACCCTGGCGGAAAAAGTGATCGAATTTACCGCCGGAGCCGTATTCGAAGCGGCGGGGTTCAATGTACTGCCTTTTCACGTACAGCATGACGCGGTGGAGCCGGTGGGATTTGTATTCAACCGCGGCGGGTTCCGGATCGGTCTGGCCACGGACCTTGGCGCGATCGACCTGCTGGCGCGGACGCGTCTGGCGGACTGTGACATGTTGATTCTGGAGAGTAATTATGACCAGGAAATGCTTTACCGTTCGGACCGCCAGTTATACTTGAAGCGCCGGATTATGGGGCGCAACGGGCATCTGGACAACCGCGCGGCGCTGGAGGCGCTGGACGATCTGGTTTCGCCGCGCACGCAGGTGATTTTTCTGGTGCATATCAGTTCGCAGTGCAACAGTTACCAACTGGTGCGAGAGCTGGCACAGGCGAAGCTCCAGGAACTCGGGCGTACCGATATCAGATTGGAAATTGTCGAACAGGCCGAGCCTGTCGAAACCGTATGGATGTGATTTATGAGTGATGCACTTTTGAAAATTGCCTGTTACCGGTGCGGACAGCGCCTTGATCTGTCTGACTTGGAACCTTTTTCAAAAGTGGAATGTCCCAATTGCGCCGCCGAAATTACCGTGCCGCGCTGGTTTGACTCCTCCTACCTCCTTGAAGATATCTGCGGCAGCGGGTTGATCTGGACCACTTACCGGGCGCTGGATGTGACGCTGGACCGCGAAGTGGCAATCAAGGTGCTGAACTCCGATTTTGCATCGAAAGCGCCGGGGCTGGACGAAATCTTTCTGGAAAAAGGCCGGATGATGGCGCGTTTGAACCATCCGGCCATTATCGGAATTTACCATTGCGGGGAGTTCGAGGGGCAGTCCTATCTGGTCATGCAGTATATGCCCAACGGAAGCATGCGCGAGGCCATGAAAGGTCCGATTCCCCTGACCAGCGGCGAGAAACTCAAATGGATGAGACAGGTGGCACAGGGGTTGCAGGAAGCGCAACGTCTTGGCGTCGAGCATTATGACGTTTGCCCGGACGTGATCATGCTTGACCTGGAGCGCAATGTCCGTATCGGCGATTTCGGGCTGACCGCGGCGTTTTCAAACCTGGGACTGTATCAGGAACGGCTGGATTATTTCAGCCCGGAACGGTTGGGAGGGATGCTCGAAACCTACAGCAGTGATATTTATTCGTTGGGTGTCACCATGTATGAGCTGTTCGCCGGAGCCGTGCCGTTCAACGACATCGCCAGTCCAATGGAGGCGCTCCGGGAGCGCTCGGCCAAATTGAATTTGCAGCGTTCGGGTCGCCGCAATATGCCGGAGGTGTTGTTGGCGCTGATTAACAGGATGCTTGCGCTGTCGCCCGCCGACCGTCCCGGATACGCCGAAATCATCAGTGTGCTTGAGAACGGCACGCTTTTCTCCGAGGATTGCAGCGATACCGGATCTTTCTGGAAAAAACTTTTCGGGTAAACCATGTTCTGGCGCATTCCGGTCATTTGTGGAATCTGTCTGGGCGCTGTCGCCGACACCATCGTCGGAAACGGCGATTTTCTTCATAATTACACCTTGAAAAGCGGCGTTCGGATCGAACAGACCGTATGGGGTTACATCCTTTTCCCTGATAAACTCCGGCGCAGTGACGGCAGCCGCTATATGATGACCCGGTTTGACGGGGCGAACAGGCGTACCGATGCATTTACATTCCGGTTCCGGCGACGGATCTATCCGGTCGACCCTCAAACCGTTGACCTGGACCCGGTGGAACGCTATAACCGGGGCCAGTTGAATTTCGTCCTGACTACACGCCGCCCCGGTTCAGCCATGGACGGCGTTTGCGTGATGGGAGGGCGGATTTATGCGGGACCATGGAGTCGCGGCTCATTTCGGCCCGGCGTGGGGACCGTCTATTTTTCCAACCTCGATAATTGCGGGAATCTTTTCAAAGTAACCGAAGAAAAAGTGGTGATCTATCCGCGCGAAAACATCATTATGTTCGAACGCAACGGACGCAAGGAGATTCGTTCGTTGGATAGAGCCTCGGAGTACTCATACTACGGGTTTTTCGAATTTCCGCAGGACGAAAAATTTCTGATTAATGAATTTTCCGACATTGTCCTGTGGAATCGGCTGGACCCCGCCCCCACCCGCCTCCATGACAGCTATTACCGCCATGTCTACACCGGATACCGCAACGACGGGCGTTACAGTGTGCCGGAAATGGAATATTGGCGCGGACGCAGTTTTTATGACGGCGGGTTCGAGGTGCCGCGTAATTTCCCCGACGCGGTCGCGCATTTCAGGAAAGCCGCCGCAGACAAACACGTTTTCGGCATTTATTATCTGGGCTTGTGCCATTATTTCGGCGTGGGCGTGCCGCTGGATCGGGACGCGGCGCTGGTCCAACTCCGGGAGGCGGCACGTTACCAGTACGATCAGGCGATGGCGCTTTACGGATTTCTGACCGGCAGCCGCGACATGCTGGAAAAAGCCGCCCGGCAGGGCAATGCCGAGGCCCTTTACCGGACCGGTGAACTCGAAAAAGCCGCTGCCCGGGGACATGCCAAGGCCCTTTATAAACTCGGTTTGCAGGCCATGGAACGCGGCGAACTCGAGGCGGCGCGGGAAACTTTCAAGAAAACGCTGGAGCTCCGCTTTGCTCCCGGCATCACGCGACTGGCGGAATTAACCGCCGCGCCGCGCGCCGCCTACGCGCTGAATGTCCAGGCGGCGGAACTCGGCGACCCGAACGCCATGTTCAATGCCGCCTGGTATCTTTACCGGAATCACAAAGATCTTGACATCGCCCGCAATTATATTAATTCCGGGGTCGTTCTCGACCATCCGCTGTGCAAGGTGGCGTTGGCGCTGTTCGAGAAAAGCGCGGAAGAAGGTGCAAG
Source organism: uncultured Lentisphaeria bacterium (assembly GCA_937888615.1). Taxonomy (GTDB): domain Bacteria; phylum Verrucomicrobiota; class Lentisphaeria; order Victivallales; family Victivallaceae; genus UBA5239. Next base: position 3,378 of record CALABZ010000075.1, read on the forward strand.
ACGTTTTTTCAGCGGCGACCGGGCCGGGGCCGTGATGTATTGGGAGTCAACTCCCAGTTCTTACGGATATTACGCGGCGGGCATCTGCTATCTGAACGGATTTGGAGTCAAGGCGGATCGTGTCAAGGGGATGGCATTGATGGAGTCAGCCCTGAAAGGCGGTGTCGGCGAGGCGGGCTTCGAACTGGGCCGTCTGCTGGAAGCGGATGGATTGGATAAAGACGCCGTCGAGGCTTACGGTAAATCCACAATGCCGCAGGCGCGTCTGGCGTTGGCAATACTCCTGAAAAAGAAAAATGGGATTCCGGGGCGTATCGCGGAACTTCTCGGCGCTTCCGCCGCCGGTGGGAATCTTGAAGCCATGCGGTTGTATGCGGAATATCTCTATTTCACGACGCCGCGCCGTCCGTCGGAGGCGTCGGATTGGTGGGGCAAGTACCTTGACGGCAGGATTGCCCGCGACAATAATTCCGTCGATGGTCCCTATTGGCGCGAACTGCCCTGCTGTCTGCCGGTGGAAACCCGGGATGGGATGCCGCTCGACTATTTTTCGGAGTTGAAAGATCCGGCCAAAGTGCGGGAATTCTACCTGAAATATGGCCATTAGCCTTTTGCCGGAAATGAAGAATTGGGAAAAAAGGTCAGACCACTTAAAGCAAGAGGGATCTCGAACTACGCCCAGCTCGAGATCCCGCGAGATTTAGCTGCCCCACCCGACCATCATCGCAACAGATTTTTTACATCCGCACATAGGCAATTTCAGGTAACAGCAAATTCCCGCCTTATTATACAATATAACCTCAAGAAGGCGAGTTGTCAAGGTCCTTACTATCAAAAACAAATAAATTTGCCGAATTTTTGAAAATTGGTTCTACCAGTTGCGGTTTTCATTCATGCTTTTCGGTGGTCCCAGAATCTCCTGTGCCACAATCGCATTTTTTGCATGGTGGCTGATCCAGTTGGCATAAGAACCCTTCTTGCGACGGGGACTATTCGATTGGGGCAGGATCACGGGCAGGGGGGCCGGTCGGGAACGCGGAGGCTCCGGTTTGACGGGAGCGGAAGCCGGAGCCGGGTTTTGCGCGTATTCCTGCTGCGCAAATTCCCGGAGGTTATCCGGCTGGAGGGCGGCGACATCGCCATCGGCATTCTCGTCGAATTCCTCGTCGGAATCCTCCTGTCCATATTGTTCCAGCGCCGATTGCCGGGCCTTGAATTCAGCCACAGTTTTGATGACCCAGAACAGGCCGCCGACCACCAGAAAGATGATTAAAAAAACGAATCTACTCATGTTTATCCCTGCGGATTCTCTTCGCCGCCGGCGATGGATTGCCGCATGTCGGTGTCGGCGATGATATTCTTCATTTTATAATAATCCATGATACTCAGACGGCCCGAAGCCAGGGCGTCGGCGATGGACATCGGGATTTCGGCCTTGGCGGCGACCAGTTTGGAACGCATATTGGTTTCCAATGCCCTCATTTCCTGTTCCTGGGCTACGGCCATCGAACGGCGCTCTTCGGCCTTGGCCTGGGCAATGTCCTTGTCGGCATTGGCCTGATCCATCTGGAGTTCGGCGCCGATGTTTTTGCCGACGTCGATGTCCGCGATGTCGATGGAGAGGATTTCAAATGCGGTGCCGGAGTCAAGGCCGCGTCCAAGTACGGTTTTGGAGATGCTGTCCGGATTTTCCAGCACGTTCTTGTAGCTTTCGGCGTTGCCGATGGCCGAGACGATGCCTTCACCGACGCGGGCGATCACAGTTTCTTCACCGGCGCCGCCGACCAGGCGGTCGATATTGGCGCGGACGGTGACGCGGGCATAGGCGATCAATTGAATTCCGTCGCGGGCCACGGCGGCGATGCGCGGGGTTTCGATTACCTGCGGATTTACGCTCATGCGGACGGCGTCAAGGACGTTGCGCCCGGCCAGGTCGATGGCGGTGGCCTGCTGGATGCCGAGGCCAATATTGGCTTTGTCCGAGGCGACCAGGGCATAGATTACCCGGAATACATCGCCTCCGGCCAGAAAGTGTTTTTCCAATTCCTCGCTGGTGATGTTCAAGCCGGCTTTTTTGGCCTGAATCAGCGCGGACAGGATGATTTGCGGCGGGATTCTGCGCAGGCGCATCCCGACCATGGAGAACGGGCTGACCCATACCCCGGACAGCACCGCCGCAAACCACAGCGGCAACGGGATGACCAGTCCGAAGACGACCACCAGAAAAGCGATAATGGCAATTAATAAGACAATGACTGCAATAGGTCCGCTGAACATATGTCAATCTCCTTTAAGCAATGGTTAAGAAATTTTCAGGTTGTCGGAACGGAACGCCTGGGCGAGTGCCAGCGGCACCTGCGATTCGGCTTCAAGCAGTCGGGCTTCCATTTCGGTGACTTGGGCCCGCATTTCCTGTTCGGAGGCGACCGCCATGGCGCGGCGTTCTTCGGCTTTGGCCTGGGCGATGTTCTTATCGGCGTTGGCCTGGTCGGTCTGGAGCTGGGCTCCGATGTTCTTGCCGACGTTGACGTCGGCCATATCAATGGAGAGAATTTCAAATGCGGTGCCAGAGTCCAAGCCCTTCGCCAGCACGGTTTTTGAAATCATGCTGGGATTCTTCAATACGTCTTCATGGGAACGCGCGGAACCGATGGTGGTGACGATGCCCTCGCCGACGCGGGCGATGATGGTTTCCTCACCGGCGCCGCCGACCAGACGGTCCAGATTGGCGCGGACGGTGACGCGGGCCAGCACGATCAGTTGAATGCCGTTCTTGGCCACTGCGGAAATATTCGGGGTCTCAATGACTTTCGGGTTTACGCTCATTTTGACGGCCTCGAGTACGTCGCGTCCGGCCAGGTCGATGGCCATGGCGCGCTGGACGGTCAGGTCCATCCGGGCCTTGTCGGCGGCGATCAGGGCGTCTACCACCCGCAGGACATGGCCGCCCGCCAGATAGTGCGTTTCGAGCTCATTGGCGGAAACGTCGATCCCGGCCTTCTGCGCCTGGATCAGCGCGTTGACGATGATCCGCGGCGGCACCCGCCGCAACCGCATTCCGAGCAGCGAGAAAAAGCCGACGCTGACCCGGGCTGACATGGCCGCGACCCAGTCCCGTACCGGAATGAACGAAAGAATGAAAATAACGAAGATGACGATTATGGCAATGATGAAGACCATCACGGCCGCCGACGCTTTTCCTGCCAGGAATGCCAGTACAAATAAATTCATACCTGTTCTGTGTCCTTATGGTTATTGGTGATTGTATTGACGATGATTTGTCCGCCGCGTATGGCGGTAACTTGTACCGGTACGTCGGCTTCGATGAAATTTCCTTCGGTGATGACATCCAGCCGTTTGCCGCCGATCGTGGCGATTCCGGCAGGGCGGAGCATTGATACTGTTACCCCGCAGTCGCCGATGGCGACCTGGGCGTCTTTAAACGCGGTATACCCCTCCGAACTGAGTTGGCGGGAATTCAGCGTTACCAGTCGGAACACCGGTTTGGTCAGGTAAAACGCCAGGATGATCATGATCCCGATAGCTCCCAGCATCGAGAGTCCTACCACGTATGCCGCGGTTTCGAATTCTTCCCAGCCGAACGCCATGAAAAACGATACGATAATGCATATGATTCCCAGAATTCCGACAACCCCGAATCCCGGAATCACGAAAATTTCAAGCAGCAGCAGGATCAGTCCGACCACGAACACCACCATCGGCCCCCAGTCGGAAGCTCCAGAACCAACATGGCCGAGGAAAAACAGCGTCAGCGCGGTCAACCCCATGATTCCGGGTACGCCGAAGCCGGGCGTTTTGATCTCGACGTACAGCCCGATCAGGCCCAACATCAACAGGATTCCGGCAATGGCCGGATAAGTCAGGAATGAGATGATCTGTTCGACGGAACTTTTTTCGACGTGGATGATTTCACAGTCGGCTAATCCAAGCTGGGAAATCAGGTCGAGCTTGTCTTTCGAAATATAGTCGACGACATTAAGTTTTTTTGCTTCTGCCGCGGACAGGGTCAGCGGGGAAACTTTGTCGTGGCTAATGCCGTCCCGTTCCACGGGCAGGCGCTGGTAAGGGTCGGCCATGGCGCGGACCACCCGGACCGGGCGGTCATTTTTCTCCGCCAGGACTTGCAGGGCTTTGAAAAAGACGGTCAGGAATTTCTGGTTCAGGAGTTCCTGGTCCGATGCCGAGGGTTTCGGGGTATCCTGCAGTTCACGCAGGATATCGTTAAGATTGGAGGGGGCTTTCTTTTCTTCCGGCTTTTTCTCTTCCGATTTTTGCTCTTTCGATTTTTCGTCGCTCTTTTGCTCTTTTTTCTTCTCTTCGGTCGACTTTTTGTCGGCTTTTTT
>CALABZ010000076.1 GCA_937888615.1 uncultured Lentisphaeria bacterium
CTGCTTATCGGCATGGGCGCTCTGGTTCTGCGCGTTTATGGTTTTGTTTTTGCTCTGGAATACGATGAAATCTGGAGCTTGGTGAATTATGCTGATAAATCAATAGGCTGTATCTTCAGCGATATCGCATCGCCGAATAATCATCCACTGAATTCCATGCAGATAAAATACACCATGCATATCCTTTTCCCGTGGGGAATCCGCCTTGTGCCTTTCCTATGCGGCGTATTGTTGATTCCTGTGATCGGGGGAATCGGTCACCGCTGTTGGAACGAACGGGTCGGGCTCGCAAGTGCTCTGCTGGCGGCGCTTTCTCCTCCATTGATTTATTATTCCACGGTTGCCCGCGGCTATAGTATTCAGGCATTTCTGCTGGCATTGGCTGGTTATGCCCTGATTCGGATCGACCGGGAAAAGCCGGACCTTAAATATGCACTGTTATTTCTGGTGAGCGGGATTTGCGCCAGTCTGACCCTGGCAACTTCGGTTCTATATTTGTTTCCAGCGGGTCTTTATTTGCTCGGCCTGGTACGGTGCTGTTCGAAAAGCGGCGATGCGAGCCAACGGAAATCTGGTTGGGGATTGCTCGGATTTGCCGTCGGACTGGCATTGTTTGCAGTGTTGTGGTTCGGTCTGAACCTGACGAAATTCCAGGGATTCAAGGAGTGGGGGACGACTTTGTCATTTGCCGGATTTTTCCCATGGATATATGATTTGTTTTCCCGGCTCGGAATCCCGCTGCTTCTATTGACCGGAGCCGGGGTCTGGGCGGTTTACCGGGATCGTAGAAATTATTTTCTTGCGGTGGTGATCGTCTTTCCGCTTATAATGGCGTTTTTTACCAATGCCGGGCCGCCGCGAACGTTTATTCCGCTGATTTTGCCGGCGGTCCTGCTGGTGGCGGCGGCACTGGATGAACTGTACCGGATGAAAGCCGTAAAACTGAAAATCGGTGCGGGAATCGTACTGACGGCGACCATTGTTTTTTCCGTTTCGGCGAATTCTTATTGGAAAAAGGTCGATTGGGTGGAGATGTTCCAGTCTGTGAAAAAGATTCCCGGCGATACTCTGGTCATCTATGATTCGAATGATTCTTATCCGCTTGCCTGGAATAACGATATTCCTATTCTGGAGGATTATCGGGAACGGGTGTCCGCTCCAGCCGCCCAAATCAAAAAACTGGCCATTTCATCGGAGAGCCCCATTTATTACGGGATGGATTCACGCGAGAATATTCAATCTGTCGAAATGCCGCCGGGAACCTTGGAATATCGGGATTCATTTTCGCTCCTGTTCTACCGGCTTGAACCTTTGACGGCAAATCCGAAACCCGGTGAACTGTTGCTGGTTCAGGTACGGCCGATTCCGGGTTATGCCAACCCCAAATTGTTTGCTTCTTTGCGAAAAGCCGGGGAGGTTTTGAAATGTTCCGTCTGGATGAATAGACCCTTGTATATGGGAGGCGTAGAATACCGTTATATGCTGCTACTCCTGAAAGTCGGCGACCCGAATGCGGTCGATCTCGACGCATTGGTGAATCGGATGCGGGGTGCGCTTTCCATCTATCGTATTTTACCGCTTTCCCCGGCGGGCAAATAAGAACCGGTTATGGTTTGGACCAACTGTTCGATGTCGCCGTCGGTTACGTTGCCCATGGTGGCGACCTGAAACAAGCCGCGCGATCTCAGATATTCCGGTCCGGTGTAAAGGCCGATACCGTTCTGTTCCAGTCTGGCGTTCAGGCTTTGCCATTCCCGCTCGGACGGACGTTTGAAGGTGGTGACCATCGGGCTGTTGGCGGTGGGCAGGGGATCAATGCCGATATGGGCAAAGGCCCGGATAATCCGCTGTTTATAGCTTTCATGCATGGTCCGGTAGTGCGGCAGGGCGGCAAGTTTTTCCAGACTGGCCGCCAGGCAGGACAATTGGGGAGAACCCAAGGTGTTTCGAACCATGCCGGGTGCGGACTCCGCCTCAATCAGCCGGGTCATATTCAATGAATCCGGGATCGTATCGACGGGCTTGAATTCAAGCGCGGCATCACAAAACACCAGCGAAATTCCGGGCAGGGCGGCCAACGCCTTGCCGCTGGAAGCCGTGATCACGGCAAGTTGCGTCAGCTGAAACAGTCCGGGGGCCATGCCGACGGCGCTGATGCCGTCCAGAGCCAGCCGGATTCCGCGTTTTCGGCAAAGTTGATCAAGCATCGGCAGGTCGTTGCTCATGCCGCTGCTGGTTTCGGTGGCGGCGGCGAATACCCAATCGACTTCCGGGTGGGTCTCCAGGCCGGAGGCGATTGTTTCGCGATCGAACGGGATTCCCCAGCCGAGATCAAGTTTCAGGGTATCCGGGCGACAGGGCAGACATTGCCGATAGAGCCTTGATCCAAACTCACCGTTTACCAGAACTAGCGCCCGGCGGGCGTGGGGCAGGGTGTTCCAGACCATCAATTCGTTGGCCCAGGTGCCGGTGCCGCAGGCAATAATCGGATGAAAGTGCCCGTCGCTTAACGCCTTCAGTCGTTCCGAGGTGCGCCGGAATGTTTCGGTAAAACGGTTGCTCCGGTGGGAGAACAGCGGTTCGGACAGGGCCGCCGCGGCTTCCGGGAACAGGTGTGGGACAGTGGGAGTGAATTCAAGTGTTTTCATTGGCGGCACCGGTTGATAATATTGGAACTCCAATCAAGGACGTCCTGAAGTCTGGCGGTCATGGGGTAGAACCAGGCGGCCCCGTTCTGAACCGGTTCGCCGATGGCGTGGAACCCGACATGTTCGTAGAAGCTTTTCTGGGAGGAGACGCCGGAAATCACCAGCAGTTCGATGCCCTGTTCGGCCAGATAAGTGAATATCCGGGCTCCCATCTTTGGGACCAGCAGGGTGTGCCGGTATTCGGGCCGGACCGCCAGCAACCGGATTTCAGCGGTTTTGCCGGGAAGGATTGCCCGGGCCATCACCTCGCCGAATTTTTCCACGGCGGAGAACGGCGGTTTGGCGTGCGCACAGACCATGCCGACCGCCTTCTGTCCGTTCCAGGCCGCGATATAATAGTTTTTGTGGTGAAACTTATCCACCAGGCATCCGTCTTCATGAATTTCGTGCTGACGCAGTTCCCGGGAGAAAATTTCATGATTCAAGGCCCATAACTGCCGGATTTCCTGTTCGTCCGCCGGTGGCCTGATGGTAATATTATCGTTCATCGTCAATTCTCCTGTTCGATGGTACGTTGCATGCGTTCCATGAAATTGATCAACATTTCCAATTCCTGTTCGGAAAAACTCTCCATCAGGTGCTCGACTTTACGGTCATAGGGATTTTCCACCTGTTCCAGAATACTGCTGCCGAGCGTGGTGAGTTCAAGTTGATAGGCGCGGGCGTCGCCAGAATCGACTTTTCGGGTCAGCAGGCCCGCCGCTTCCATGCGCCTTGCCACGCCGGTCAGGTTGGATTTATCGACCAGCAGTTT
>CALABZ010000077.1 GCA_937888615.1 uncultured Lentisphaeria bacterium
GTCCCTGCAGATTAATGCGGATCAGTTCCGCGAAACTCTCTTCGGTTGCCTCCAGAATATCGGCGCGGACCTTCGGCGCGACCCCGGCGTTGTTGATCAACACGTTGATTCCGGGATAAACGGCCAGAACTCCTTGTAACATAGCCTCGCGCGAAGCACGGTCGGAAATATCGCATTGGCAATAAATCACTTGCCCGCCGTGTCTTTGCAGTTGTTCAACCACCGTGCGGTATTTGCCCGCGGGACTGGCCGCGCAAACCGCCAGGTCGTAACCGTTTTCTGCGAATTTTTCGGAAATCCCGAGTCCGATTCCGCGGGTTCCACCGGTAATTAATGCAACTTTTCTCATTTAAAATTTTCCTCTTTGCTATATTATTAATAATTATATAGCGAAAAAGAAATATTTCCAGCGTTTTTATGCAAAAAAAGATAAATATAATAAATACGGAATCTTCGGATTACAGGATTTCCATCTTCTCCGCCCTGTGTCGTTCTTCTTCGGACCAGGCGGGACAAGGGGTATTTTCCCAATAGATGCGGGTGCCGTTTTCGATGGCGAGCGGTTTTCGGCAGGGAAGTCCGGCGATTTCAAAACGGAAAGAATCCAGCCATATCTTCCGCGCCTCTTCCGCCGGATAATCGTTGATTTCGGCGTTTTCCAATGAAGCGGGGGTTTCGTCCGGCATTTTGCGAAACACGATGTTGTCCGTTACCGTTACGAATTTGCTGTAGTTGCTGGTAATTTGGCGGGACCGTTTCTCCCAGTCTTTTTTCAGGCGGATGCCGTCGATCACCATGTATTCGTTCCAGTTTTCCGCTGCTTCCGCGACGGAATTCGCCAGCCCCGACTGAATCAGGAATTCGACGGCCTGTGCGTCGGTGATGAATTCCTTCAAACCCAGTATGATCCGGGCCATTCGTGACTTCTGGACGAACTCATAATGTCCGATCTTGACAATGCCGTAAGCGTCAACGAGTTTCAGTTCGCCGCCGAGGGTAACGAGAATATTTCCGGCATGATAGTCCGGATGAAAGTAATTTTTCTCAATCAGTTGCCTGGTCAGCCGCGCCAGTTCCGCCAGAATTTTCGGGGTCACTTCCTGTCGCAACTGCCACAGCGTATAGGCTTCCAGTTCGGCGGCGCTGACCAGCATGCCCCGGGTGAAGCACCGCCCCCAGCCCAGATACCGGATCACCGGGATTTCCGCCGTTTCGAGTTCAACACCGGCCTCGAATTCCTGTCGGGCGCGCGGGAACAGCATTTCCCGTATTTTGTCCTCCAGCTTGTGTGGGGTGAACAATTTGACATAATAAAGGCCGTCAACAGAAAAGACTGTCCGTTGCGGATTTTTTTTGACCGGATTGGAGCGGATATACTGCGGGTAGAGCTCGAACCAGCCGTCAAGGACGTCTTTTTCGCGCAAAGTCCAGTTCCAGAATTTTTTTCGTACGTTGAACATATTCAATCCACAATAAAAAATAAGGCCGACCCCAAACGGCGTATCCGCCCTTCCCGCTCCGGGATCGCACAGTTCAGGAATACTCCGGCACCGCCGGGAGAGTCCGGCAGTTCCCAAACGACCTTGCTGTTTCCAGCCCATTCCCGGAACTCCGGTTTCGCCCACAACGCCGTGAAGAGTCCGGCGGATTCCGCATAAGGCGGGTCGGCGAAAATCAGGTCCGGTTCCGACAGGCGGGATATGTAATTTCCGCAATCCCGAATATCGGAACAAACCACTTCGGCTTCGAATTGCGCGCCCGCTTTTCGGACCTTTTCAATATTTGATTTGATAAAGGAGCAATGCCGGAAATTCGCTTCGACGAAAAGGATTTCAGACGCGCCGCGGCTGGCCGCCTCCAAACCGATTCCGCCGGAACCGGCGCACAAATCGACGACCCTTCGTCCGGTGAAATCCCGCAGACTGTCCATCAAGGCGCAACGGGCGCGGACCGAAGTCGGGCGGACCTCCAGCCCAGACGGAGCCTGAAGCATGATTCCCCGTGCCATGCCGGAAACAATTTTCATGAGTATACTCTCTTTCTGATTTTTTGTAATATACTATGGAAAAGAAAAATGAAAAGCAGATGAAAGAAAAAGCGCAGAAGAAACTGATATCTTCTGCGCTCTTGAATTTCCTGAAAACGGAAATTACCGTGCGTAATATTCGATAACGCTGATGATTTTGGCGTCAACCGGAATCTCGCCGAGTTCCGGGGCGCGGACCAGAGTTATCTTCAGGGCTTCGCCGTCAACCTGCAGATAAGCGGGGACGTTGGCGTTGCCGAGGTTGGCTTTGGCGGCTTCCGCGACATTCGGGGACTTTTCGGCGTTGATGGAGACTTCGGAGCCTTCCTTCACCATGTAGGACGAACGGTTCACTTTCTGGCCGTTGACCAGCACGTGACCGTGGCAGATATACTGCTTGGCGGCGAAGATCGAGGGCGCGAAACCGGAACGGAACAGGACGGCGTCCAAACGCTGTTCGAGGAAACGGGCCAGACGTTCGTCTGTTTTGCCAATCCCTCTCTGGGCGCGTTTGTAGGTGACGCGAAGCTGTTCTTCCGAAACTCCGTAATGCATGCGGAGCTTCTGTTTTTCCATCAGCAGTTCGCCATAGGTGGACAGTTTCTTCTTACGACCGGTTTTGCCGTGGGGACCGGCCGGATACGGACGTTTTACGCTCGGGCACTTGGGGTTGTCCCAGATGCAATGGCCGACACGGCGGCACAATTTGTGTTTTGCTCGACTTGCAGTTGCCATCCCTTACTCCTTTCATTAAAGGGTTGATTCATATGACGACAGGTGTCAAGCCACTTATATGGGGCCTGCCGCCATTCCGATAAAAACAGAATACTTAATATACCGGAGATAACCGAAATAGCAAGTTTTGGAAAGAGAAAAGTACAAATTTTTCTCAAATAATGTTTTTAAACGAATCAATTCCGCTTTTTTTCCGTTTTCGGGTAGACTTCTTGTGTTTTTTTTGTTATAATATACAATATGAAGTCCGCAAACGATGAATATTAATGAAAGAAGGAATCATGAATAAACAGTTATTACTCTTTTTCTCATGTGTAATTGTCCTATTCGGATGCATCAATGGATTTTCGCAGAGCAAAAAGGATTCGCCCTATAAGTCTCCGCCCAGCAGCAGACTGATCGAGGGTCTGTTAAAGAATCTTGCGTCCCGGCAGGTCAATGTCAAAGAGAAAGCAGTGGTAGCCGAGGCGATTGAACAACTTCCCGATCAAATCACCTATCACTGTCCGCTTTGCGGCAAAGATACCGTCCACAAACGCCCGTCTATCGCCGTCCGAGGCAGCATGTGGCCCGTTTCGCATCTGAAACACGACCGCAAACAGGTGGCGGAGCTCAGCAAATATACCAAACTGGAAATATTTCTGGACGAAGAAGGATTCTGCGCCAATTGCACGAAAGGCAAATTACGCGAAAATGCGAAGTTGATTATCGTCGTTGACCGCAAAGAAGTCGTAAATGAACTTCAAGATAATGACTTACGGATACTGGACGCTTTTTTTAAAGGCAAGGACGAAGTCAACATCCAGCGCGGTACGAATTACCAGAGCGAACCCCTTCGGAATTATATCTCACGGCTGTATCGGCTGCTGATTCCCCGATAATAGCGCTTTTCGGTTTGCAATGACCGGGTTTTCGGGATATTTTATGTCATGATTGATTTAACCTGGAAACCCCGGAAGCGAACCATGAAATTGACAGTTACACTTATCGCATTGCTGACCGCCGCTGTTTGTGCGGCCGAACCCAGAATCTATTCAGCCGGGCGGACGATTTTCACCCGCCAGGAGAATGCGCCCGTCATCGCTGTCGGCATCCAAACGACGGCAGCGCTCCGCGATCTTCATCTCGACGGCAAGGTCGCGGGGATTGAAAAATCCGTCAAAGTGGGAGAAATGGCGGCAAATTCCAATCTGTCTTTTCAGATTCCGCTGGAAAACAACCTTCGCCCCGGCGATTATTCATTCAAAGTTGTCTTGCGCGCCGCCGACAAGGAAATCGCGTCCGCCGAGTTTTCCATTCAAATCATTTCCGGCACCCGGCCTGATTTTCCGGTAATTTTGAACGGAGCGGCCATTTCGGACAAGCTCCGTAAATTCGGCTTCACCCATACCCGGATCGAACTGCTCCGTCTGCCTTCGGCGGACACGGCGAAACAGCTTGACGACATGGTCCGGAACGACATTCTGGCGCTTGCTCTATTTAATTATTCGGAAAGCCTGGCCGCAAAATATCCCCGACTGAACCGCAATCACAAACCGTATTCGCCTCCCGCCACCAACGCTTCGGACCCCGAAGTGCTGAAAAGTTCCCTGAATACCGCTGAAACCTCCGCCAAAATATTCGGCGCCCACCCTGCCCTGGCCGGTGTTTATCTGAATCCGAATGCACAAGCCAATACCAATCCCTCGTTCGATGAATACGAACCGGCCGCCTTTAAAAAATCAACAGGACTTGAAATCCCCGCCGTCGTTACCTCGCGAATTTGTCCGAACTATCAACTCCTGAAAGATTTTCCGGGGAACCGCATTGTTCCCGCCAAATATCCGTTATGGGTCTATTACCAGTGGTTCTGGACGGTCGGCGATGGCTGGAATCCGCTGAATAACGCGCTGGGCAAAGCATTCTGTGCGCAAATCAAGCACCCCTTCTTTACAATCAACGAGATGTCAGCCAACACACCGCCGTTTGCCCTTTCGGCACACCCCGGGTACCCGAAACAGTTGAGCCGCAAAATCCATTCCGCACCTGAACCGTTGATCGCCGCTTATGAAACGGACTGCCTGATCGCCGCCGGTGGCGGCAATCCGCCTCATCCGGTTATTCCCGACCTGGATGCCGGTTGGAGCCGTGCCGAAGTTGCCCCCGGTCCCCTGAGCTCCCCCGTCAAACCGCTATGGGTTCAACAGCAGCCGGAGGCGAAATACCTGACGGTTTCGCCGGATATCCTGCGGGAATCGTTCTGGGCGGTGATTTCGCGGCGGATCGACGGAATCAGTTATAACGGAGATGGCGTTCTGGCCGGAATTCAGGAGTCGGTGCCGGGTTGTTATGCGGCCCGCGAGTCGGCCTCCGACCTCGAAAGCTTGTTAAACAAGGTAATTGTGCCGCTTGGCCCGATGCTGAAAAAACTTCCCGAACGCGAACCCGAGGTACTGGTGCTGTACAGTGCCGCTTCCGCTATTTTCGCGGATGACCGGCGGGACTGGATCGCCGATCTTTACATGGCATTGCAATGGAGTAATTTTCAGGTATCGGTCGTGTTCGAAGACCAGATCCGGAATGGTGCTCTGGACAAAGCGTCGATTCTGGTCATGCCCGGCTGCGATGTGCTGGACAAGGATATATTCAACCTGATCCGCAAATTTCAGGACCGCGCCGGATTCGTGATTGCCGACGAGTATCTGGTGCCCGGAATCGTCCCGGACCTGATGATCCGTCCCCGGAAACGCGAAAGCGATCCCGCCGCCAACAAGGCCGCATTTCAACGGCTCGGCGCCGATTTACGCAAGGCCCTTGAACCGCATTTCAAACCTTATATCACGACCGGCAATCAGGATCTGGTGGTCCGGGTGCGTTCCTATAAAGAAGCGGATTATCTCTTTGTAATCAACGACAAGCGCGGCAGCGGCGAATATGTCGGCAACTGGGGCAAAGTCCAGGAACTCGGACTGCCCAACTCCGGGAATATTTACGTGGGACGCAATATGAATTACGGTTATGACCTGGTTTCCGGCAGCGAAGTTATTGTGGCCAACTTGAAATCCGGGTCCGGCGTCGGCTGCTCCTTTGACAGCAGCGGCGGCCGCCTGATCATGCTGCTTCAGGACCAGATCAATCAGGTAACAATCAAAGCGTCTTCGGTAGCCGACGGCTTTCTCAAAGCGGAAATCCAGGTCTTGAATGAAGCCGGAAAACCGGTTCAAGCCCTGTTGCCGCTGGAGGTCGCCCTGCGCGGCGCGGATGACAAAACCCTCGACGGCAGTGGTTACTATTGCGCGGTGGATGGAACATTGAATCTGGAATTCCGCCTGGCGGCGAATGAGCCCGCCGGAAACCTGAAACTGCTGGTCCGCGACGTAGCTTCCGGCAAAACCGCCATCGCCACTGTCACCCGGTCGAGCGGTAATTAAGGACGATTGATTTGGGTTCGGTCGATTGACCGCAGCAGCTTTGGAATATTGCCGTAGATGACGTCATGATGTCCGTATTCGTCCTGCTGTAATTCCCGAACGGCATCCTCCGCCGTCCAATTCTGTTCCGCAATCCGGTAAGCGGCAGCCACTGCGCCGGTGCGGTCACTGCCGTGCCAGCAGTGAATCAGGATCGGCTTGGGCGCGTGACGGATAATTGCCAATGCGGCACGAAGTTCCGACTCATTCAGGGAACCGGCGTTAAGCGGCAGTTCGTACAACGTCAGCGCCACCCCCCGAACGTCATCTTCATCGCTATGGTGACGGCGCAGGTTCAGGACGCTCTTCAGGCCGCGCCTTTGCAGTTCGGCAAAGTCCTCCCGGCCCGGTTGACCGGAGCGATAAACCTCTGCGCTGACCCTGTGCAGATTCTCCAGCGGATAATCGGCGATTGAATTGCCATGAGTAACTGGCATCGGCCCGGACGAACACCCCGCCAACAGCCCGAGCGACATGACAGCCAGCAGTAACCTCATTGGTCGGATTCCGGGTGGTTGAGGCCATGTTCAAACAGAATTTCCCGCATACTTGCCGCCCGGAAGCCGTTTTGATGCAGGTACTGCATGTACTCGGCAAAAAGGTGGGGCGGCGTGTTTACCCATTCATGCACCGGGTCGGGTACCCCGTGAAAAACCAGTACCACCGTATTATCATGCCGGGTCTGTTCCACCGCCTGGTAAAAACGCTGCTTATCTTCCCCCTGAATTGGAATGGCCGGGATACGCATCGGGTCATCGGCCTTTGGATGCCACGGGCGCTGTTCCGTGGTCCTGGCACCTCGGAAACTGGCGGCGAGCAATGGCGCGGCGTTTGCCGCATACGGGCCGCCCGGATAGGCGAAACTGACCGGCGGCGGGACTCCGGCGTCCTGCAGAAACTGATTGAGACGAACGATTTCCGTGTTACATTCGGAGGCGGAGCGTTGTTGAAGGCTGGGATGATTCCAGGTGTGGTTGCCGATTTCGAACCCCGAATCGGCGAGCCGCCGGATTTCAGGGGCGGTCAGCAGGTGTTTTTCATGTTTGGCGCGCCATTCGTCATCGAAACGGCAAATAAAGAAAGTCGCCCCGAATCCATATTGCTTCAGGATGGGCGCGACGATTTCGATATGGCTTCGGCAGGCATCGTCAAAAGTCAGGACGACGGTGCGTTTTCGTCTTAACGGAGTGTTGTTCATCATCTAGCTTCCTTGTTGTGCCAATACCATAATCGCCGATGGGACAGATTGCAAAGAAAAAAGGAAAAATGTTTGTATTTCGGGAACTGGCATTTACATTATGTTGAACCCAACAGAAGGGAATTATTTATGACGAAACTGCAAGTCTACGCCTGGAGTCTGTGTCCCCATTGCCGTGCCGCGATCCAGTGGCTGAATGAACACCATATCCCATTCGATTACAATGAAGTAGAAGAGCAGTCGCCGGAAATCCTGCAAAAGGTCGTTGAGGTCAACGGCGGCGACGACTGGGTAGTGCCGACTCTGGAATACAGCGGGCAATGGATTCCCGGCGAAGTTTTTGATGCGGCCCGGTTCGAAAAACATTTGAAACAGCTCGGCGTCATTCAATAAATAAACTCGGACAGGTAAAAAATTCATTTTTTCGTTTGCTTTTGTACTCATGTCAGGCTATAATACCTCATGGATATTGTAATGCAGGAAGACACTGGACAATGATGAATAAAAATGGATTTATAATCCTGGCGATATTGATGCTGACCGCCGGAAATCTTTTCGGCGCGGTCTGGCGGTTTCACTTCGGGCGTATCGGCT
>CALABZ010000078.1 GCA_937888615.1 uncultured Lentisphaeria bacterium
CGGGTAACGGTGGTGCTGGACAAACCCGCCGCACTCAGCAATTCCGGCGTAGCCGTCGAAATCACCCGCGAAAAATAAGCAAAAAAAAACGGAATCCGTCAAATTCGGATTCCGTCAAGCGATACCAGAAAAACAACCGGAATTATTCAACCGGCTTGGTTTTCGGCAGGGCGAAAACCTTGTCGTCGGCAACGCGGTTTTCCTGGCGAAGCACATCCAGACGCTCATAGCGCTTCATCACATTTCTTTTCTTCTTGATTTTGCCGCCAATTTTCAGACTCGGATGTTGTGACATAATATACCTCAATAATTGTTATAGCTATATATAAAACATTCGAACAGATAATATGCCCCGGAAATTGTTTATTTCAAGAAAAAAAAACAAAAAAAAGCAAAACTTTTCCATTACGATGCCAAGGTCTTGTCAAAATTTATACTTTCGACTTTTTGATCTTAATACCGAATTGCACTTTGAAGGTTCGTAAACACCGATGAAGCTGCAGAACGCAAATTTTGATTTGATGAGCTTGCCGCTACGGCATTCGAGGCGCAGACCGGAAGAAAAAGCCTTTTTTCTGTTTTTTTTTCGAAAAAAGCTGAAAAAGCCTTGACATCATACTATATTATGAGATAATAATGGTATTCCGACACTATTTGTCAACGTAAATCGGGGGATCGGATGACAGAAAAGGCCCCGGGGAAAACCATTATGGAGGGATCAAAGTTTATTTATTACTGAAGCATCAGGACTCATTATCACAGTATTCGTCTGACGACAAGTTCCCAAAACAATTCCATTAATTCATCAAACCAACCCATGCAATAAC
Organism: uncultured Lentisphaeria bacterium; assembly: GCA_937888615.1. Taxonomy (GTDB): domain Bacteria; phylum Verrucomicrobiota; class Lentisphaeria; order Victivallales; family Victivallaceae; genus UBA5239. Next base: position 828 of record CALABZ010000078.1, read on the forward strand.
AGGAGGACACGGATGAAACGGGCACATTTTACACTTATAGAACTTTTGGTGGTAATAGCTATTATAGCTATTTTAGCAGGGATGCTCCTGCCGGCCTTGAACGCCGCTCGCGAAAAAGCGCGCCGCGCCAGTTGCGTCAGCAACCTGAAACAGATCGGATTGGCCGTCAAGCAGTATGCGATGGATTACAGCGACCGGTTTCCGAATTTCGGCACTTTTTCCAAATATGCGGCAGAGGTCGCGTCTTCCGCCGCCGAAGCATTCCGCGAAAATTATCTGAGCGACGCCAAGGTTTATATCTGTCCGTCAACCACGGATTCGGTTGACGCCGCCACCGCCAATGAAACCGCCGCCAATGTGGCGAAGGCATGGACTTACAGCTATGCTTATTTCGCCTCATCGTACATTGAGGGATCTTATCCGGCCGATGCGGTGGTCGCCTGTGATTTCGGCGGCGGTACGCGTGATTGCCATCAGGATTTCGGCAATGCGCTGTTCCTGGACGGCCATGTCGCCGGAACCAGCGGCAAAGAATGGTGGGAACAGCATAAAAATGCCACCAACTCCACCACGCTGGAAGCCCTGACGGATGCGAAAGTCAAGCGCGAAGCGCATCCCGCCGGTACCGAACCGGAAGAGGAAGATGAAGGCGGGGACGAATAATGTTCCGCTCGGAGAATTCCATCATTTCGTCTCTTTCGAGGGATGAAACCGAACTGTAATTTTGGCGTTTCGCCAATCCCTCCGGAAGAATGACAAGGTTGCTCTCCGTCATTCTTCCGGAACTTTTTTTGATTCAATGAGGGGCGATTACAGGCCGTCTTCTTCCCGAACCATGTCGCGGTATTTACTGAAAACGGCTTCCTTGCTGACGAATCCCAGGAATTCACGGGTCTGGGAATTGCACACCGGGAGCACATCCGCTTTGAAAAGATCCATGGAGGCCAGCGCCCGGGCCAAGTCATCGTCCGGGGTCAGTACGGTGGGAGGTTCGTCCATGATATCGTAAACCAGCAGGTAATTGCAGACATCGGGATTGAGCATGGCGGTAATGATTTTATTTTTGTGGACCAGCCCCAGCAGCCTGCCGTCCTCGGCCAGAACCGGAAAAACTTCACTCTTGCATGTTTCAATCAGCTCGGCGACGAACCGGAACGGCGCATCCTGCTTCAAGGCATGGAAACTCTTGTCGATATTCAACCGAACGGCCTGACGGCGCAGAATGGACTGCTCGCGATTGTCGCTGATCAGGTTGCCCTCCACCAACGCCTTGCGGTAAATGGAATACGGTTCGAAGAAATTCGCCGTGAAATGCGAAACCGAGGAGACAATCATCAACGGCACCAGCAGGATGTAACTGCCCGTAACCTCGGCGATCAGGAAGATGCCGGTGAGCGGCGCCCGCATGACCGCCGTGAAAACCCCGCACATCCCCACCGCCACGAAATTGAACACATGCAGTTCAAACAAGCCGCTCATATTGACCAATTGCGCAAACGCGAAACCGGTAAAAGCCCCGATAAACATCGAAGGCGCAAAAATACCGCCGTCCCCTCCGGAGTCAACGGTCAATACCGATACGATCACTTTTACGAAAATCGCCGCCAGCACAATCAACGTCAGGATCGCGGCGTCCGACCCGATCCACCCCAACAACGGCGACGCCTCGACCAGCTCACCCAACCCTTCTTTGGAGAACAGCTTGCCGATATACAAGTAACCCTGCCCGCGCAACGGCGGAAAAATCAGCAGGAGCACACACAGCAGCGCCCCACCGGCAAACAGCCGCCTCCACGGATTGCGGAACCGCTCCTTGAGCTTATCCGAAAGAAAATATGCCGATTTGATAACGTACACCCCGACCAGTGCGCAGACGATCCCCAACAGGAAATAACAGGGCACGGCATAGGTTTCCCATGGTTCATTGCTCGCCGGAATAAACTGGTGAACGCCAACAATCATGCGCGAAATCACCGCGGCCAACGCCGAGGACAAGATCATCGGAATCAGCGCCGATACACTGAACTCCGGCAACAGCACCTCCGCGGCGAACAGCACCCCCGCGATCGGACTGCCGAAAATCGCGGAAATCCCGGCGGCGGCCCCGCATCCCAGCAGTAAACTGCGCTTCTTCCGGTCAACATGCAGGACTCCGCTGACATTTGACCCGATGGCGGCCCCGGTCAGAACGGTCGGGGCTTCCAAACCCGCCGAACCGCCCATTCCCACCGACAGGGCACTGGAAATCGCATGGGTAAACATTTCGCTGAATGGAATGCTGGTGCGTTTACGGCTCAGGTTCAAGACCAGCGGACTCAGGCTTTTCGCATAACGCGCGCCCCCCATATAACGCTGGATCAGGTAGGAAAGCAACAGCCCGATCATGGGAAGCACCAGCAGAATCAGGAGCCACCAGTATTGATGGAGTTCTTTCGGGGCAATACTCAGGAAAATCGAGAGTTTTTCCAGATGCACGACCATTATGTGAAGCAGGGCGGCCATTAGGGCGGTAATTGCGCCGATCACTCCGGCAAGCAATACCAAAAAGCTTTTCTCGCCCCACCGCGCATACCAGAATGTCACCATACGAAGAATCACCCGGCGGTGGAACTGCCATAATAATTTCTTCATCCGGCAATTACCTCTTCACAATAAAAAATCGTTCAGTAATATACCATCAAAAAGAATATTGTGCAATCCAAAAATTTAAAAATCCGCCGCTAAAATTTCCAGATCCGGGCCAAAGCGGGAAAATTTTTCGTTTTATCCGGGTTTTCGACTTTAAATTCCAAAGTTTTGAACCATATTACTAATATTGATAAATCAACAAGGCGGATATACAGCAGAAGGAGGAATTCATGAAAATCAGCTTGAAACTGTTTGCGGCCGTGCTTCTCGCAGGAGGCATAGCGCTCGGCGTTCCGGCTCAGGAGGCCGGGAAAAAAGAAATTACCGGTACCGTCAAAGCCAATAAACTGAATGTCCGGGTAAAACCCGGCCAGAACTTTACCAGCGTCGGCTCACTGAAACGCGGCGAAAATGTGACGATCATCCAATCCCAGGGCAGCTGGTATGAAATCGCCGCCCCGAAAGATGTGTCCGTATGGGTGGCCGCCGATGCCGTCGCCGACGGCAAAATCACCAAAACCACCGAATTGCGCGGCGGCCCCGGCGTGGAACACCAATCCTACATGCAGGCCAACCCCGGGCAGGAAGTGAAAGTGCTGGAAAGCAACCGCAAACTGTGGGTGAAAATCGCCCCGCCGAATAACGCAACCGCATGGGTAAGCAAGGCTTACATCGATGTACCGCGGGCCGATTATGCCCGAATCTCCGGCAATCAGGACGCCACGGCGGTTTCCTCCGACAAGCAGGCCACCCCGAAACAGAATACGAAAGCGCCGGTAAGTTCGCTTCCCTACGTCGCCGGTACGGCTAAAAACGTCACCGTGTCCGGCGTGCTCCAGCCGGTCGGCGCCGGCGCGGTCGTGACCCACGCCCTCTGCAAAAGCTTTACCGACCTGAGCGCTCAATGCTATTTGCTCGGCAAAAAAGCCGACCTGAAAAAATATGAAGGCAAAGAGGTTTCCGTCAGGGGAACCCAGCATCATGTGCGCGGCTGGAGTGTTCCGGTCATCGAAGTCGAAAGCGTGATGGTCAAGTAAGCATTCCCGTTGCGACCCTCAACCCGTCGGCGGCGGCGGACATGATGCCGCCCGCCGCACCCGCACCCTCCCCGGCCAGAAACAGGCCGGGAAGCGATGATTCCCCGTGTTCGTTCCGCAGGAATCGGACCGGGCTTGAAATGTAAGTTTCCACCCCGACAAGAGTGCCGCGGTTCATGAAACCGGGACAGATTTTCTCAAAATGAAGCAGCGCCGCGCTCAATGCCGCGCTTTCCTGTTTTGGAAAAAGCCAGTGAAGCGGCGCGGCTTTCAAGCCGAAACAATAGCTGGTTCCCGCGCCCGTCAACTTCGCTTCTCCGCGAACGAATCCGGCGGCGGATTGGCCCGGGGCGGTGTAATCGCCGCCGCCCAGTTCAAATGCCCGTGTTTCCAGCCCGGCCAGAAATTCAAATGCCGCCTCCGGCGTCGCAAAGGTATCCGGCTCCATCGTACTGATCAGACAGGAATTGGCGAATTCGCCATCGCGGCGGTACGGACTCATGCCGTTCGTCGACAGCCGTCCCGGAAATGTCGTGGACGGCACGATTTCCCCGCCGGGACACATGCAGAATGTCGAGATTCCCTTGCGGTTCGGCGGGTGGCTGACAAAATTATATTCCGCCGCGCCCAGGAACGCCGGGCGTTTGCGCAATCCGAACTGGTTATGATCAATCATTTCCTGCGGATGCTCGATCCGGCAGCCGACCTGAAATCCTTTTAACTGCATTTCAAGGCCCATTCGAACCAGTTCCCGCGTCAAGTCGCGTCCGCCGAGGCCGTGTCCGACCAGTACCGCCGGCGCTTCAATCTCCTCGCCGGAGAGCGTGACCACGCCGGTGCAACGGCCGCCGCGCACCAGGATGGAGCGCACGCCGCAGCCGAAGCGGAATGTTCCGCCCATTTCCTCGATCTCCCGACGGATGCCGGCAATCATTCCGGGCAGGCGGTCCGAGCCGATGTGCGGACGCTTCAGATAAAGAATTTCCGGCGGCGCACCACAGCGGACAAACGCCTCAAGCACAAAACGGATATTCGGATCGCGGGTTCGCGTATAAAGTTTGCCGTCCGAGAATGTTCCGGCTCCGCCTTCGCCCAGCAGGTAATTGCTTTCCGGATTCAACACCCGTCCGGCCCGGAAACGCGCGATATCAGCGGCGCGGGTATCCACGTCGAAACCGCGGTCCAGGATCAACGGACGGCATCCGGTGGCGGCCAGCAGCCACCCGGCCAATAATCCGGCGGGACCGCTTCCGACTACGATCGGATGCGTCAGCCGGTTCGGGTTTTCCGGCATGTGGAACGTTTCGGGCTCCGGCACTTTGCCGAAACGAGGAGAAGTTCCGTTTTTGAGCTCGACATGAAGGGAATAAACCAGAGAGGGTGGCTTGCGGCGTCCATCGACACTTTTCGCCGCCACTTCATAGTCCAGGATGTCTTTTTCGGGAATGCCGCAAAAGGACGCGATAAACGGCTTGAGCAGCGATTCCGCCTCGGGCGCGTCGAAAGGCAAATCCGTTACCCGGACCTGCAGATTGTCCACCCTGACCCGCAATTACCGATAGTCCTTTTCGCCGAAAACAATCGCGGTGAAAACCTCGAATTTCGCATCCGGCCGCCGCCAGGCGTCCGGCGGCAATCCGGCCTTGGCGCTGAGGTGGGAAAGCGTCTGGACCCGATCCCAACCCTGTTCCGGGGCTACCTGCGGCAGAAAAACCGCGTGACGACCGAGGCATTCCATAACAATGCCGTGTTCGCCGACGATAAAATCACCCGGCGAAGCGATCGGTTTCATCGGGGTCAGGATCGACACATCAATCTCGATTTCGTCGAGTTCGTGGTCTTCCAGCGGGGGGAAACGGGGATCATGAAAAGCGGCGTTCAGCGCGTTGCGCCGAAGGTTTTTGAGCAACGGCTCCACCGCCGTGATATTGCCGATACACCCGCGCAAATGACGGTCGCCCGCCGTTTCCAGCGTGACGAAACAGGCGCCGGTGCGGTTCAGCATGCCTCCCATGTCATCGATAGAGGGCTTGAGGGTTCGTTCGAATTCGGCGGTAATGGTCTCCCGGACAAACCGGAGGATTTCCTTTTTCTGTTCATCATTAAAAATAAAATCCATTTGCGCGACCTCCCTGTTAGATGCGTCCCCTCAGGACGTTATACCATCCGAAGATAATAAAGCCGATGGTCGGCAGCATCCCGGCGATAAAAGGATTCAGCACGCCCTGCTTGCCGAGCATCAGAAATCCCATCGATATGACGTAATAAACCACGATGATCACCACCGCCGCCATCACCGCCAGCATAATGCCCGAACGTTCGTTCTTGGTGGCCAGCGGAATACCCAGAAATGCCGCCAGGAAACAGGACCACGGGAACGCCAGGCGATACCAGAAAACGGTCTCATAAATCGCCCGACTGCGCAACGCCATGTTCTGGGTCTTATGCAGGATATCCCAGATCACCCAGGAGGGAAGCGCGTCTTCGTCCTTGGTCTTGTTCATGATGTCGTTCGGTGTTTCCGGAATTTCGGTTTCGGAAAATTTGATGACGAAAAATTTGCGGGTCGGCTTGGGAATCAGTCCGTCATGGCTGTACGGCGTGTAGGTGACGTTGGTGAAAGTCCACCCCTCGCCCGGCACGTAACGCCCCTTGTCCGCCATGATGTCCCATTCCAGCGAACTCTCCGGCGAAGGACGGAATGATTTCAGCGTCACGCCCTTCTGATAGCCGTAGATATCGAAATAGTTGAAGAGCCAGGTGCGGCGCTGATCCGAGCTGCGGTAGGTCAGCATCCGGTGCTGGGCCTCGACATATTCGCGAGACTTGGTATAATATTCCTGAAGAACTTCCGCTTCCCGCTCGGTATAGGGGACCAGCGTTTCGTTGAACCAGAAGTTGACGCCGGTCACGATCAGCCCGACGATGAAGATCGACCGTCCGCAACGGATCAGCGACAACCCCGAGGCGCGCATGGCCGTCACTTCCATATGCTTGCCGAACATCGCCATGGTCCACATGCAGCTCAGCAGCATGGTGATCGGTAGTACGAAGCGGATATTGCCGGGCAGTTTCAAGACAAAATACTGGAGCATCCGGGCGAGCGGAACTTTGTTGTCCAGAAAGTCGGACAGGTCGTTGAATACGTCCCCGATGACGAACAGCGTGATGAACACCAGCAGCAGAATGCAGAAATACACCATGAATTCCGACAAGATGTAAATATCCAAAGTCGGCAGAAAGGTCCATTGCCTTTTTACATGATCCTCCGGGCGATCTTTTTTATTTCTCATGCGGTCTCCAAATAATCAACAGTTAGCACACAATATATCCCGGTTTTTCAAAAATAAAAGCAGCACTAGCGCATCGGTATCCATTTTATTCGGACAAATTCGCCGATTCCGCGTTCTCCGAAGAAATTCCAGAATTTTTCAAAAACAAAAAAGAAAACGTTTGCTTTTTGTTACGGCCGGCATTATAATTATAAAAAGAAAACGTTTGTTCTCGAAAAAAGGAGTCCAAGATTTATGGTGAAACTGGCGGAAATAGCGAAAGCTTCGGGGTTCTCTATCCCGGTGGTGTCGCGGGTTCTGAGTCCGAACCCGAACATTGAGGCCAAGATCGCGCCGAAAACCCGCGAGTTGATCCTCGAAACCGCCAAACGAATGAAGTACCGCCCGAACCGCAACGCCGAATTTCTGAAACGCGGCCAGAACCCGGTGATCGGGGTATTTCTGCCGCATTTCCGCAACAGCCTGATCGCAGATCTGGTGATGGGGATTTCGGAGGCGGCGCAGAAACACGGTTTTCCGGTGTCGTTTGCGTTTGAGACAAGTTTCGAGAACTACCGTAAATTCATAGAGGACACTAGCGGGCTCCGCAACTGCGGCATCATCACCTACCCGTACTTCCAGGTAAACCAGGAAGCCGCGAAACTGATCGAAGGATATTGTCAGAATGGCGGCAAGATGGTGATGGTCAATGCCGATAAATCCCTTTACCGGGTGCCTCACGTCGGGATGGATGATCATTGCGGCGGACGAATAGCGGCGGAACATCTGCTGGAGCGCGGTTGCGAAGAATTCATCATTATTGAAGGCATCCCGGAACGGCGCGACGGCTTTGCGGCGAAGTTGAAAGATGCGGGAATGGACTGCACCATTTGCCCTGAAACAATGGACAGTTACCGGATTGTCGTCGACCAATGCCGGAAGAGCGGGCGCAAGATCGGGATTTTCACCAGTGCCGACCGGATGGCGGCAACTCTTCACGGGTTGCTGCTTCAGGCGGGCATGGTTCCCGGCGAACGCGTCAAGCTGATCGGCTACGACGATTTATTTCTGTCGCGGCACCTCGCACCGGCGCTGACGACGATTTTCCAGCCGTTCACCGAGGCCGGACGGCTGGCGGTGAATAAACTGGTCGATATCATCTACGACCGTCCGGCCGAGTCCGTCGCTCTGAAACCCGAATTGATTGTCCGTAAAACAACTTAACATGCAGGAACGAGGATATGAATACCAAGAGTTTAACACTTATTGAATTAATTATTGTTATCACTATAATTTTAATTCTAAACGCCGGACGCGAAATCACCGTCCGGAACGATTTAAAACTGAAAATTACCGGCAAAGCATTTGCACTCGCGTTGAAATGAACCGGTCAGAACATCATTTACCCACCAGGTCGCGGTAATGGATTGCGGGTGTTCTTTTGTTGATAAATTCGCGCCTTTCGGCGTACATTATGTATCTCTTTGAAACAGAAAAGTAAATTTATGGAAATGATGTATTCCGACGTCAATGATCTCTGCCGATTCTTGAAGTGTACCCCTCATGGCGAAAGCAATTCGCCGCTGATGCTCTATCCGGCTTATCCGGCGCTGGCGGGAAGTGCCGAAATCACCCGGGAATTTCTGGAGACAAACCGCGGGCGGAAAATTTTTGTTGAATACCCCGCCTCCGTTTATGGACTCGAATTCGGCGAACCCGAAAAAACCGTATTCGAACGCACCGTCATCGCTTCCGCTGAACTCGGCACGCCCGGCGCCATCCTGGTCCAGCACGGATGCTGGTTCCAAAAACAGCGTCAAGCCGTTGTTGGTTTCCGCTAAAGCGGCCGGATATCGTCACGCCGTTTACGGCATTCCCGAAAATGCCGTGCCGCTGCTCTTCGTCCATCCCGATTACCCGGACGTGATGATCGCGGCGACCGGGTTCAGCAATTTTTACCGCGCCCGCTACGCCCCGGTCGCCGACTGGCGCCGCATCTGGAACTATATCCTCGGCTGGCTCGGCTCCGACCAAACCCTGCCCGAATGGGAAATGGCCGTCCACCCGGCGTTCGGTCCCGGTGACACGCTCCCGGAACAGGCCGAGCTCGACGCTTTCGCCAAATCGGTGGACTGGTTCAGCACCAACGCATTGGCACTGCACACCGAACTGCTGGTGGGCGAGGGATACGATTCGGTCGTCGACAGCGCCGGACGGCAGAAGCCCCGCACCAAGACCCGCGGCGACTGCACCGGCGAAACCGCTCTCGTTTTCGCCTGCGACTGGACGTTGAACCGTAATCCCGCGTCCCGCGACACCTGCGGCCGGATCATGGATCATCTCTTCAATTCTCCGGAACTCTGCTGTCTCGACCCTCAGAATCCGTGTTACGGCATGTTGAATTTCTATGAAAACCTGCCGACGTTCTACGGGGACGACAGTTGCCGGGCCATGATGGGCTGTCTGGCCTCTGCAGAACTGTTGAACGATTCCGGCTGGGACCGCAAAATCCTGCGTTGCCTGCTCTCCTGTCTGCGGACCACCGGCCCGCAGGGGTTTCGCATAGTAAACCTGCAATGGCCCGCCAGTTTCAAAAACGGCGCGAGCTGGGACCATTACCATCGGAGCGAATGCTACAATTACCGTCCTCACAGCCAGGCATGGATGTGGGCCGCCTATTTGCTGGCGTGGCGCTTGAGCGGGCATAGGGAGTTCCTCGATTCCGCCCGCGAGGGCATCCACCGCCTGATGGCGGGCTACCCCGAGAATATTCGCTGGACCAATGGTTTCTCGCAGGAAATTGCGCGGATGCTGTTGCCGCTGGCGTTGCTGGTCCGGGCGGAAGATACCCCGGAACACCGCGCCATGTTCGAGCGTATATGGCACGATGCCGAAAATCTTCTGGAGGACTGCGGCGCCATGCGCGAAATCATGGGCGATATCAAAAACGGCATGTATCCTTCGCCCCGCAGCAACGAGGAATACGGTACCACCGAGGCCGCATTGATTCAGGAGAACGGCGATCCCTGCTGCGATCTGCTCTACACGGTCAATTTCGCCTTCGTAGGGCTTCATGAGGCCTCGTTCGCGTTCGACAATCCCGCCTATCGCCGCGCCGCCGACAAAATGGCCGGTTTTCTGGTCCGTATCCAGGCGGCAAGCACCCAACAACCCTATTTGAACGGCGCGTGGCTGCGCGGATTCGACTGGGAACTATGGGATTACTGGGGCAGTTCGGCGGACAGCGGCTGGGGCGCATGGAGCGTAGAAACCGGCTGGACCAACAGTTGGATCGCTTCGACATTCGCCCTGCGCAAACTCGATAAAGGATTATTCGACCTGGTCACGCCCCTGCGTTACCGGAATATTCTGCCGGAATTGCTCAAAGAAATGTCGGTGGTTCACCCGTTGCCCGGATACGCCGCGATCCCCGCCGTCCAGGCGCCCGGCGTGCTTTAGGGGAGTTTCAGCGGGGGGAGGCCTGTTACTTACGCGAGGGACTTGATCAGCTCTTCCACACGGGCGAGCTTTTCTTTCAATCCGTCGAGGTGTTCCTGGGCTTCTTTCACGACCTTTTCCGGGGCTTTAGCAAGGAATCCGGGATTGGACAGCTTGCCTTCGGAACCGCGAATCCAGCCTTCGAGCTGTTTCTTCTGGACTTCGAGTTTTTTCAGTTCGGCGTCCACGTCGATCAACCCTTTCAGCGGCAAGTAGATGGTGCCGATATGGGCCAGGATCGACGGCGCGGCTCCCTGCGAAACATCGTAATCGGCGGTGTCGATGGTGATGGTTTCGGCGTTGGTCAGGAATTTCAGCGAATCGATTTCGTCGTTCAGGAAAGCGGCGGCTTCCGGGCTCACGACTTTGATGAAGTAATCGACCTTGCGGCTCAACGGAATTTCATAGGACGCTTTCAAGTTACGGGCGGCGCTGGCCAGTTCGAATTTACCGGCCACCATCGCCATCAACTGTTCATCCACGCCCGGGACCTGCAGGATGGTTTCGGAGGTCGGGAACTGCGCCATCATGATGCTTTCGTTATCGCCGAGATAACCCATCTGGTGTGCCAGCTCTTCGGTGATGAACGGCATGAACGGATGCAGAATCAACAGGATATGCCAGATGGCATAGTCAAGCACGGCCATCGCCTGTTCGGATTCTTCGCCACCGGCCCGCAACCGGACCTTTTCGGACTCGATAAAGAGGTCGCAGAAGTTGCTCCAGACCACATCGTAAATCTGGTGCACCGCCTGGTCGAAACGGTATTCGGCGAGGAGGCTGTTGACGTTTACGGTCATCTGGTTGATCTGGGCGAGAATCCATTTTTCGTCCGGCGTGAGCTTGCTCAAATCAATGCCGCCGAGGTCATGGAACAACTTGACGGCTTCGCCCTGCATCCTGCGGAAACGGCAGGCGTTCCAGAGTTTGTTGGCAAAGTTACGGCCGATTTCGCATTTTTCATTGCTGTAACGGATATCGACGCCGATCGGGGCGATGTAGATGATCGAGAAACGGAGTGCGTCCGCGCCGTAAGTATCCATCACGTCCAGCGGGTCCGGGGAGTTGCCGAGCGATTTGGAAAGCTTGCGGCCAAGTTCGTCGCGGATGATACTGGTGAAATAAACGTTTTTGAACGGCAGTCCGCCGGCGAACTCATATCCGGCCATGATCATGCGGGCAACCCAGAAGAAAATGATGTCGGGCCCCGTGACCAGGTCGGTGGTCGGGTAGAAAAATTTAAGTTCCGGAGTCTTTTCCGGCCAGCCCATTACCGAGAACGGCCACAGCCAGGAGCTGAACCAGGTATCAAGCACGTCCTCTTCCTGCCGCCAGTTTTCGATATCGGCGGGGGCGTCGACCCCCACGTACATTTCGCCGGTCTGCTTGTGGTACCAGGCCGGAATGCGGTGTCCCCACCAGATCTGGCGGCTGATGCACCAGTCTTTGATGTTTTCCATCCAGTGAAAATAGGTTTTTGCCCAGCGTTCGGGGTAGAATTTGATATCGCCGTCCTGAACGGCCTTGACGGCGGGCTTGGCGAGTTCGCCCATGCGGGCGAACCACTGTTCGCTGACCAGCGTTTCGATCGGCACGTCGCCGCGTTCGGAATAACCGACAGCATGGACGATATCCTCGATCTTGACCATCAGCCCGAGTTCTTCGAGCATGGCTATGGCTTTTTTGCGGGCCTCGAAACGGTCGAGCCCTTCGAATTCAGGACCGGCGGACGCGTTCAGGGTGGCGTTCTGATTCATGATATTGATGAACGGCAACTTGTGACGCAGACCGACTTCATAGTCGTTCGGGTCATGTGCCGGGGTGATTTTCACGACCCCGGTTCCCTTGGCCGGGTCGGCATGCTGGTCGCCGATGATCGGGATTTTGCGGTTGGTCAGCGGCAGGTCGACGGTTTTGCCGATCAGGTGCCTGTAGCGTTCGTCGTCGGGATGGACCGCCACGGCGGTGTCGCCGAACATGGTTTCAGGGCGGGTGGTGGCGATAATCAGCGCGCCGCTGCCGTCGCTCAACGGATATTTATAATGATAGAATTTGCCGCCGACTTCCTTGTAGATGACTTCTTCGTCGGAAAGCGCGGTTTTGGAGAGCGGGCACCAGTTGATCATGCGGCATCCACGATAGACGTAACCCTTGTTGTAGAGTTCGACGAACACTTTGCGGACGGCGTAGCTCAGGCCCTCGTCCATGGTGAAGCGTTCGCGTTCCCAGTCGCAGGACGCGCCAAGGCGGCGAAGCTGCTTGATGATGGTGCCGCCGTATTGACTGCGCCATTCCCAGACGCGGTTGATAAAGGCTTCGCGGCCGAGGTGGTCGCGGGTGATGTTTTCCTTTTCGAGCATGACGCGCTCGACCTTGCGCTCGGTGGCGAGGCCGGCGTGGTCGGTGCCGGGGAACCAGCTCACTTCATGGCCGAGCATGCGGTGCCAGCGGACGAGGATGTCCTGAAGCGTGTTGTTGAGCACGTGCCCGAGGTGAAGAACGCCGGTGACGTTCGGAGGCGGGATCACGACGGAATAGGGTTGTTTGCCTTCGGTGGGTTTGCCGTGAAAATAACCGCGATCTTCCCAGATCGGGTACCATTTTTTTTCGATATCGCCGGGTTCGTATGCCCTCGGCATTTCTTCCATGCTCATCTTATTCTCCGTTAACTGTTAAACTTCATCCGGGTAATATATCATCGCAAAAGAGGTTTGACAAGCCGCTTTTTGCGTTTACACGGCCTTAATGAAAATAAAACGGCGGGGCGTTGACATATGGAAATCAATGACGGCTTCAGCTTTTGGCTGTCTGTCGAATCAAAAAAAAGAGCGGTTTGCGCCGCTCTTTTTTTGATAGGTTCTTCCAAACCGTATTTATTTCTGCACCAGGATATTTTCCGGCGCAGTCGAGACCAGAGGGGGCAACGGAGCTCCCAGACGAAACCGGAAATCTTCACGGACATAAGGGAAGCGCAGTTTCCATATTTCCGCTTTTGAGGCGTCGCGGCGTGCAGCGGATAACTGATAAAGGTTCGGTTGGGGTTTGCTGACGGCGGCGGTTTTTCCATCGGGGGAGATCAGGGCGGCGGCGACCGGCTCGCCGACGTCCGGCATGACTTCCACCTTGACTGTTTCAACACCGGCCGGTACCAGAAAATAGAATTCAGCCCCCGAGGCGACGAACATTCCCGTTCGGGTATCGACCCAGACCGCCTGCCCGGGATGCCCGGACGCCAATTCCAGCGTCTGTCCTCCGGTGTTGATTTCAAACAACCGGATACCTGACGCGGAAGTTTTCAGGTCATAGCTGAATTCCGGCTTCGTGATTCGGAATTGGTCCACCGGTGTGCCGACCGCGTCTTTTACCTCAACCTGGATGTTCAGCGGGGCTTTCGATACCTGTTTGGCCTTGAATTTCAGTGTCAGCGGTTTGTTCGTCTCGACATATTGGAGCAGTTTGAATTTGCCGCGAAAACGCTTGCTGGCGGCGTTTCGGCCATTTTCAGCGAGCGGCTTCAAATTCCCCGGGTCCAGCGACAGGGTTTTGAAGTTCAGCAATTCAGGATTTGCCTGATTCGCCGCAATAAACGTCTCGAAATTAAAGTTTTTTTCTACTCCGTTCGCCTGCAGCAGATTCAAGTCGCCGCCTATGGTGGAGAGCCCCCCACCCGACAGGTTCGCGAAACCGAATGCCGGTTTGTTTCCGGTTTTCAGGGTCGTTCCTTCGAAAGTCAGTCCGCCGAAGTCGACCGGCAGCGAAGAACTCAACTGAATAGCATTTCCATGAGCGCCGCGGTTATCCAGGATGCAGTCTTTGAACTTCATCTCAAAGCCGCCTTTCAGTAGATTATTGATCAATGCCACGCCGCTTTTCGCACCGGTGAATTCGCATCGCTCGAAAACCACCGATCCTTTCACCGGCGTCACGGTCCGGCTGGCGATCGAAAACAGCACCGGAGCCCCGCCGTCGAAGCGGCAGTCCCTGAACTGTACCGAAACCGGTTTTGAATTTGCGGTCAGTACGCCGACGCTTATGCACACACCAAGGACATTATTTTTGAAAACCGTGTTCTCAATCACGCAGTCGGCGATCCACTCGTCCGCGCTGTTCGGTTCAAAATCAATTCCAGCCGCGGGAGCGGTTCCCGAAGTATTGTTGAATTGGCAATTTTTGATCCGCAGTCCATCCACGCTGATAATGCTGATCCCCTGGCGGTGATGATCGACGGCAATCACGTTTTCAATCGTTATGTTGCGACAGCCCGGAGTCCGCCGTCCGTTACTGATGTAAATACCGTCTCCGCCGCTGCCTTCCAGTTTCAGATCGCGGATAACGACATTTTCGCACCCGCGCAGGCTGAGCGAGTTCCGCCATTCCGAATGCAGATAACGCGATTCGTCCTGATAGTCGGCCTTGTTCATCTTTAAAACGGCATTTCCTTCGCCCCGTATGGTGATGTTGGCGGCGTCCCATGCTTGAAAAAAGCAGTCGTTGCGCCCTTTGAAAGCCCCCGGCAATGCTCGTAACACAACTCCGTCGGCAAAAACCAGTTCGAGGTCGGAACGCAGTGCAATCGGGCCGACCAGCCAGTCGCTGCCGGTATTGTCCACCACGATCTTCCGTGCTCCAGAGTCAATCGCTTTCTGAAGACAGGCGGTGGCGTCTTTCGGGTCAAATCCCCATTGGGATGCATTTTCAGCCATTGCACCGGACATAAACGCGTAACAGAAAAGAATCCAGATATATTTCATTATTTCACTCCTATGATAAATGATTTTTTTTCAATTCAATTCCGGAGAGGGGCCGAACCAGCGTCCGTAAACCGCACAGGAAATATGATCGCTGGCCCCCAGCTTCATCATTCCGAGATTAAAGCCGGAGGTCAAAACTTCTCCGCCGATATATAACAGGTTAACCCTGCCCTGATGGGCTTCCAGAGAAGAAGTCGCCGGACTGTTATAATAAAAATCCAGAGCGGATACCGCGTTTACCCTTACCGAATCTTCAAGTTTTCCCGAATTGGTTATTCTGCCGGACAGGGAAGCGACACGAGGGCTGATACTTCCGAGATTCAGCCAATTATACTGGGAATATTGCCGGTATGGGTCCACGTAACAATACGTGGAAGCCGCATTGTCGCCATTGTACCCCCAGCGATAGTCGACGGAGGTTCCTTCCATTGATTTCCAGCGGGTGGTTTTTTCCATCCCCGGACAATAATAGACTTCCGGACGTTTCTGCTTCATGGCCAGGTCGGCGCTGCCGTCGGGGACTTTATAATCGACGACTTTCAATTTGCCAAGGCCGATCCAGCGGTCGCTTCGAATGATAAAGTTATAATAGGTGTTGATTGCCTTGTCCCCGTTGTTATCCGGAAGCATGGCGTCATAATCTCCGGCATACATGTTCAGCGACAGGCCGATCTGTTTGAGGTTTCCCTTGCAGACCGCCAGTTGCGCTTTTTCGCGGGCGCTGTTCAGCGCCGGCAGCAGCATTGCTGCAAGGATAGCGATAATTGCTATCACTACAAGAAGCTCTATAAGTGTGAATTGTGAACGAAATACGGTGGTTCTGTCAGGTATGGGTCCTGCAAAATTAAATCTTGTTTTCATGATACTTCTCCTGTTTTTTTTAATTGGTTTCCATCAAAATTTATACATTAAACGATATTTATAATCGATCAGGGTGAACCCTGCGAAAAACTCATGCTCTTTATTCTGGCAGGACGCTTTCTCCGCAGAGCGCCGTTCGCATCGACTTTTCCATCATGTTCGCCTTTGTAGTATCCCGAGAGAGGCGAACGGCTGCCATTTTGTTGTCATGATTCTTCATGTTTGCTCAAATCATCCGCCGCATTCGTTTTCATATTACTATTGACACCACGTTGCTTTAAACTTACGACCGGATGAATACCAACGGCTCAACTTCTATCCGGCACGGTTTATCGGATACTGCATATTCGGCCAACAGGTCGACCATTTTCTCGTAATCCATCATCGACGATGAAATCAGATAGGGATAATGCTGGATGCAGTGGTCGTTATTATGACCGGCAATCAGCAGCCGTGTCAGTTCAGGGTTATCGACCAGCAGCGAAGCTCCGCCAAGCGCCGCGGCATCGTTCATGAAAGCCGCCCCTTTGATCTCAGGTTCCTGCTTCAAAAGCGCCTCCAGACTGCGCCTCCCGTTGCGGTAAAACGCTTCGAAGAATTCAAGGCCATCCGCCGCGTCATCGCATGGAAACGTAAATTTCCGGTAAATCTCTTCATGACTCATGTCCGGATACAGCTCTTTCAGAGACTGAATCCTTCCGTTCAGAGGGGAAAGATCGATATCCCGGCAGATCAGCTTGAAGTTTTCCCCGATATTGTCGAGGAAATAACGGAAAAGCCTGGTTGCTCCCAGATGGACGGCCGGTGAGACATAACGCGGAAAAGGCGCGCCGATTCCGATCGCCGATACCTTGCTGGAATCCAACAGTTTCAGAATCGGATCGGTACCGAACGGTGCACCGATGAATGCAATATGCTCGACCCCGCGAGACAACAGATCCCGCACCATTTCCATCGTGGCCGCCTCATCTGTCGACAGGCATGTGCAGTAAGCGGAATACCCCTTTTCGTTGAAACGCTGCAATAATTTGATCGTCAGTGTCTTTATGCGTTCTTCCTCAACCATTTGCGGGGTTGCGATCAACACAGCCACGGTCCGGGTCGATTTCCCATGAATGATCTGGTATCCGAAATTGGGACGATATCCGACCTCGCGGGCGACTCGGCGCACTCTCTCCTTGGTTTCTTCGGAGCAGAAATTAATTTCCCGGTTATTTAAAATCTGTGAAACGGCGGAAACTGAAACTCCGCTGAGTTCCGCGACTTTGCTCATGGATAAGCGACGGGCCATAAAATGATTCTCCAAGCATATAAACAATTTTTATATAGTATATAATATACGCAAAACACGATTTGTCAATAGTCCGTACTCCAAATTATATAAAAATTGTTTATATGGCGGGTTTCGAATGGTTTGTCATCGCCCTCATCGGTGAAAAATCCGACTGATTTCATAAGCCTGAATTGATTTTCCCCATATCCTGTATATATTCATTACAGGCAGTCCGGGAAAAACTGCCGACTAGTTCACTGCAATTATTTGAGGAATAAAGATATGGGAATCGGCATGCGTTTGATGGCGGTGTCCGGCCAATTCTATCCGGGCAAAGAAGCCCCCCTGAAACAGAAAATCGAAGAAGCCGCGGCCATCGCCCGCCAGGACGAGATCGCGGTCCGTCCCGTCCGCGCCCTGATCCTGCCCCACGCCGGATACGATTATTCGGCGGTGACGGCGGTGAAAGGCATTCTATCCGTGGACAAGTCCCGGATCAAACGGGTGGTGGTGCTGTCGCCCTCGCACCGGCACGGTTTTTACGGCGCGGCGGCGGGACGCTATGACGGCTATTGGACCCCGTTCGACGCGGTGCAATGCGACATGAACGCGCTCGACAATCTCCTCGACACCCCCGGTTCGCCGGTCAAAAACATGCCGGAGGCCCATCAGGACGAACACGCTATCGAAGTTCAACTCCCACTCCTCCAGTATTTTCTGAACGAATTCACATTGATCCCGCTGGTGATCGGCCAGAACAACCTCGAACAGATCCGGCGGATCGCCAACGCGCTGGCGCCGTTCTGGGGACCGGAAACGCTGTGGGTGATCAGTTCGGATTTCACCCATTTCGGGCGTTCATTCGGTTATCTGCCGTTCACCACCGACATCCGCACTGGTCTGCGCAAGCTCGACATGGGGGCGATCGACCGGATTCTGGCGCTTGACACCAAAGGTTTTTACGACTATATCCGCGAAACCGGCGCGACCATTTGCGGCCACGCCCCGATCGAAATCCTGCTGGCGCTGCTCGACAAGCACCCCGGCGAAGTCCGCGCGGAACTCATCGACTACACCAACACCGGCGAAATGTTCCGGGATTTCTCGCACAGTGTGAGCTATGCGGCGATTTCATTCAGCGAGGTGTGATCTTGAAGAGAAACTCCAAAACCTCCGTCGCGGTCATTACCGGTGTTTCCAGCGGACTCGGGCGCGCATTGGCTCAATGCTTCCACCACAACGGGTTCCGGGTGGTCGGCATCAGCCGTTCGCAGCCGGATATCGACCTTGACCTGTGGGTCTGCGCCGATGTCACCAACCCTGAAGACCGCGCCCGCGCCGTCCGCGAAACCGAAGCATTCGCCGGTAGTGTCGACGTGCTGATCAACAACGCCGGCAAGGGCCTTTACGACACCTGGGAGGAAAGCAGCATGGAAGAATTGAAAGCCCTCTTCGAACTGAATTTCTTCGCGGTGGCGGGCATGACGCAGGCATTCCTGCCGCTGTTGAAAAGAAGCCGGGGCACGGTCATCAATATTTCCTCGGCGGCAGGCCGCATCTGGGTGTTCTGCATGGGGGCGTATTGCGCCAGCAAGGCGGCGGTGTCAATGTTTTCGAATTCACTGCGCGGCGAAGTGGCCCGCTACGGCGTCCGGGTGCTCGACGTCAGCCCCGGACAGATCAATACCGGATTTTCATCGCGTTCGTTCGGACACCGGAGCCCGCCGGATTCGCCGGGGCGTTCCGCCGGACCCGAAGACTTCGCCAAAGCGGTTTACCGGGCGTGGAAGCGCGGCCGCAAATCCATGACGTATCCGGGTTGGCTGGGAGCGGCGCTGTTCGCCGTCCGCTATTTTGTGCCCGGCATTTACAACCACTTCAGTTTGAAAATGTGGGGGCTCAAATGAAACGTATCGTCCTGTCGCTGTTCTTCGTTTTAAATTGCGTCCTGACGCCGGGGGTCCGGGGGCAGGTGTTCACGCTGTGGCCGTCATCGAGCGGCGGCGGCGATTCGTCCAACCCGCTGGGGGCCGAGGCGTTCAGCACCGAACCGGTCATCATCAACGGGATCGAATGCGAGATGAAACTCGCCCTGGTTTACCAGAACCTTAACGACCTGGCGCTTTCGATCCGTAACCATTTCAAGGACGCCCAGGTCGCCGCCGCCGGCAACAATCTGCTGGTGACGATGCCCGCCGACAACGACTGGCATTGGCGTTACCTCTACATCGCCCTGCGTCCAGATATCGATGAAACTGCCGGTGAAACTGCCGGAAAATTTTGTCTGGCCGCGCCGGTTGCCGATCCTGTCGAACGCCACGCCGTTCCGGGTGATGCTGTTCCCGAAGCGCGACGCGGCATACGGGGCGTTCCATTACCCGCCGGGCTCGACCGCCGAAGCGCTGGACCAAATTACCGCCGTGGCCGGCAACAACTGGGTACGGATGGCGCACGAAGAGGCGAATCTCGGCCGCGCCAGCGGCGAAATCCTGATTCGCAAGAATCCCCCGTCGATCATGCTGGTGAATTTCACCAAGGAAGGGGTGGGCGTCGTCTACACCCGCCCGCTGAAGAAATAATCATCCCTTACGCGAAAAGGTCGTCGGGGGGGATGGTTTCGATGAACGCGGAAAATTTCTTTACCAGCTCGTCCAGTTTGTCCTGGTAATAAACGACGTTTTCGTCACGTTCCGGGGGGGCGTCCGCCAGCAGGCAGCTGTTGTCCACCACCGATACTTTTTTCCGGTCGCCGGTAATGTAGAACGAAACCTGGTCACCCGCCTGATAGTCGCGTCCGGAGGCGATCGCCAGTTCATAGGCCGCCGAACGGCGTCCCGAACCGGAACCCAATTTGCGTTTGTAGACGTCGAGCGAGTCGCCAAGGGTCTCGCTTTTCGCAAACTTTTCCAGCGGCCATTCACGGTTTTCGATGGCTTTACGGTAGCGTTCAATCAGTTCACCGGCCAGGTTCCCGCGGCCATGGAGCAGCAGCGAAACCAGCTCGTGAATGAAGTCGCGCTGGAACGGTTCAAGCCCGCGTGATTTCAACGCCGCCCCGACCAGCGTCACTTCGCCCCGGTGCGTCAGCAGCGCGTAATTCTTGCTTTTATAGCCGAACATGGCCCGATACGTGGCATCGAGTTCAACCTCGATCCCTTCCGGCAGTACATTCTGGATCGCCTGTTGGAAGTCGGCGGTGTTTTCGACCCCCGGCGGCGGCTGGAAATAAATGCCGTCGGTATCCATTTCAATAACGATGGCGCCGGACTTCTGCAGGAAATTCATCATTGTGGTCAGGATTTCGCGCCCGCGGGCGGTGACGTTTTCGGCCATGGCGTAATCGTTAAACGTCCCCATCGAGAAACCGAGGTAGCCGTAAAACGAGTTGATCAGGATTTTAAAGGTGGTCTGGAGCGCGTTCAGGCGGTCGCGATCGGCCTGAATTTCGGCTTTCCGTTCGGCGTCCTTGGCCTCAAGCCGGAATTTGCGCAATTCGCCGAGCAGGCGCGGGTAAGCGCCGAGGATATCGCGTGCCGGCACCCATTTCTCCGCCAGAATGATCGACGGATACAGCGAGCGCACGTCGCAATGCCAGACGTTTTTGAACACGCCGCCCTCAAACGAACGGGTCAAGCCGCCTTCGAACGCGCGCGACATTTCGCTGCGCGGCAGACTGCATTTCTGATTCAGGTATTCGGCCAGCAGCATCGAATCAATGGTGGTGGCGTTGCCACGCACCACGCAGTCCTGAAGCTTCATCGGGATAAGCTGTGTCTGATAGAAATAACTCGGCATCAAAATATTGGCCAGCGAACGAGTCTCGATAACGTCATCGGCGGCGTAATCAAGCAGGGCCTTGCGGTTTTCGGTCCAGTAGCGGCAGATATCCCGCCCCTCGATATAGGTGCGTTCGGGGGCGGCCACGCCGAAATGGCGCGCCACATACTTGAGCCCGTAATTGTCGAGATTGCGGTGGGTCACGTCGTAGAAAAGGGTCAGGTGAAACGTATCCACGATATGGCGACCGTAAAGGTCGTAACGGGTGTAGTTGACCGTACGTTCCGCCGCCGAAAAACGCGAATTGCGCTTTGAAATCAGTTTATTGTCGCGTCCCAGCTTCAACGCCACCTTGTGCCGTTTGGCACGGGTTTCGATGAACGGCAGGTCGAAGCGGAAAATATTGTGGCCTTCAAGCACGTCCGGGTCGTATTCCCGGACCAGTTCCACGAATGCCTCCAACAGTTCCTTTTCGCTCATATTCTCCTGTGAAAGCACTTTGGTCTCGCCGTTGCTGAAGGCAAAGCTCATAATAATGATCTGGTCGCCCTCGCGTTCGGGGTTGGAGAACTCAAACCCCGGCTCCACCACCGTTTCAATATCGAACTGGAGCCGCCGGAGCGAGGAGAAGTCCATGCCCCGGAACAGGCGGATTTTTTCCGAAATCAACACCTGCTGGTACATGTCGGACACAACCCGGTAATCAGCGGTAGGCGACGACGGATTGCGCCCGGTGGTGTCCTTGAGGAACTTCACGGCGGTATCAAGGGCATCCGCCGAAGCGAAATTCGCCCGGTAACGGAATACCGCGCCACCGGAAAGCGCCTCAAGCTCATAATCGACCCCGGCGCCGTTCAGCAGGGCGTTATCGGTCAGGAGCAGGAAAGGATGGAACGGGATTTCTTCCCGGGTTCGCCGGTCGCCGTCGGCGATGAACAGCACCGCGTTGTTGGTGCCGGGTTCGACCGCCACCACGCCGCTGCGCGCGGACCCGATAATTTTATCCAGTTCCAGACTTTGCATTATTTTTTCTCCGAATACAAAAGGTTGATCATTTTTTCAGTGGCGATCATGGCGGCAACGATCTGGTCGCTGTCGATGCCGGTGGTCACCAGAGGGCGTTGCCCGCTGGCGCCCTCCCAGGTGATGGTAGTTTCGACCAGTGCGTCGGTCTTGCCGCCCGGGGGGATGCGTACTTCGTAATCAATAAGGCGGGGGAGATTCACGTTGACCTTTTTCAACGCCTTGCGCAGCGCTTTCATAAAGGCGTCGTAACCGCCGTCTCCGTGAGACTCGGCTTCGATCCGTTCACCCCGGAATTCGACAACGATCGTCGCGTAGGGGTTCACCCCCAGCTTCGAATAGATGCCGTAGTCGACGAATTTGATGACTTCGTTCATCGGACGGCGCATAACGTCGGCGATGATAAACGGCAGGTCGCCCGGAGTCACACTTTTCTTCTTGTCCCCCAGGCGAACGACTTCGCGCAGGACTTTTTCGCGGACCTCCTTGTCCAGCTCCAACCCCATCTGTTCGAGGTTTTTGTCGATGGACGCCTTGCCGCTGAGTTTGCCGAGCGCGTAGCGGCGCAGGCGGTTGAAGCGTTCAGGCAGCAGGTCGTTGGCATAGAGGTTGCCCTTTTTGTCGCCGTCGGCGTGAACGCCGCAGGTCTGGGTAAAAACGTCGGAGCCGACCACCGGAGCGTTCCAGGAGATCCGTTTGCCGGATATCGTCTGGACCAACTGCGAGGCGTGATGAAGCTGTTTTTCGGCGACATGGGTTTTGCGATCGGTCATGTCATGAATCAGCGGTATGATGTCGCTCAGCGTCTGGTTGCCGGTGCGTTCGCCGAGGCCATTGACGGTGACATGGACGCCGTTGATGCCCATTTTGACCGCGGCCAGCGAATTCGAACTGACCAGACCGTAGTCGTTATGTCCGTGATAGTCCATCCGGATATCGGGAAATGCCGAATACATCCAGCTCAGATAGAGTTCCAGTTCCTGCGGCTGGAGGATGCCCAGCGTGTCGGGCAGCATGATGCGGCTGACCGGATACTTGAGGATTTCGCGGGTCATGTTATAAACGTAGGCGAAATTTTCGCGCATGCCGCCGGACCAGTCTTCGAGGTAAACGTTGACGGTCAGGCCGCGTTCGAGCGCGTATTCGATTTCCTTGCACACCTGGGCCCAATGGTCGGCGGGTTCTTTTTTCAACTGAACCCGGCAATGACGTTCGGACCCCTTGCAGAGGAGGTTGATGACCTTGGCGCCGGTTTCGCAGATCCAGTCCACGGATTTACCGCCGTCGACGAAACCCAATATCTCGAAACGGTCGTCAAGTCCTTTCTGGGCGAAACGCGAGATGATGTTGACGATGGCCTCTTTCTCTCCGTCTGAAACGCGGGCGGAACCGATTTCCATGCGGTCCACCCGGACGTGCTGGAGCATGACCCGGGCGATCTGTTCCTTCTCGACCGGGCTGAATGAAACGCCGGGAGTCTGTTCACCGTCGCGCAGCGTGGTGTCGAGTATTTCCACATATTTATCGTGTCGGGGTAATCGCTTAAGCATATATTTTTCCTTGTTAAAACAAAAAAGCCATGAACTTCCTGTGGTCATTCATGGCTGTAAATTCAATAGTGATGGTAATACAAAAAACGTCAACTTTTCTCCACAGCCATTACGAGCCCTTCCGCGGAGTGACGGAAAGACTCGCAAATAATGCCGATCAAAATGGCAATCAATTTAAAAGGGCTGCCGACAAAGCGCAACATAATAATCATATCCCTAATGTTCCCGTAATATAGCGCCGGAACGGTGGAAATGCAAATCCGGAAGCGGAAAAACATTTCCGTCTTACTTTGGCGAACCGTTTTTTCGAGGGAGCAACTCCGAATGGTAGTCGCCAATGCAACTGTAGGATAAATAACCGAACGAGGCGGCCAGTTTGGCCATGGCGGCCTGGTCGTCGCGCAATTCGTAATAATTGGGGGAAGCCCACAAGGCATAGACTTTGAAACGGTATTTTTTTTGCAGTTCATCAAGATTTTTTTTAATGGCGGTCACGAAACTGTAGGCATTGTTGTTTTTATCGAAGAACTTTGGCTGAAAATTTTCCCAGCAGATGACATCGGCGTACTTCGCCATCACCGGAAGGGTTGCCCCGATCGTCCAATTGCCGATGAGGATAAAATTCGGATACGCCTGGTCTAATTCCCGCATCAGGTCTTCAAGTCCCTTCAACTGTTGACTGCGCAGATTTTCCGGCAGGGCCGGATTTTCAATGTCGGCCAGCGTGTCCATAAAAGCACCGTCGCAGCCGTAATCGATCAACTCGGACTTCGTCAGCTCCACCAAGAGTTTGCGCCAATTCTTATTGGTCAGGTCGATGGCGTAATTGGCTCCCCACGGCGTCCAGTCTTTGCCGTTCAGACGAATCCGCCAGGCCGCAGGCACACGGTCTTTATAACGATGCCAATCAGCCACTTCCATGTAACTCAGGTATCCGATTACCAGACAACCCTGTTTTTTCAGCCGGACGATTTTTTCCCGGGCGGACGCGCCCATAGCCTGGGGGTCGATTATGACGACATCGTACTTGGCCAGTTCCGTCAGTTCCCGCTCGCCGACCGCGCCGTAGTACAGTACGTAATCACGGGCCTTTTCCAGTTTCGGATCAGGAGCGGCAACAAGCGGAGAGATGGCCGTAAACAGCAGGAATATGGACAAAAAAAGTCTTATGAAAACAACTCTCATAAAAATACTCCTCGGAAAATTTATCGTTTGGGACGGACGCTGTCGCGCTCGACGATTCGGCTGCGTTTGGTAATCATCAAACCATCGGGGAAATCCCCCCTGATCGCGCGCACCAGCAATTCCAGAGCCAATGCTCCCACGCTGCGGTCGGAAAACTCAAATGTGGTGAGCGGCACCGGTGCCGTAAGTCCATCGGAAATATTATCGCATCCCATCAGGTTCACATCATCGGGGATTTTGATGCCGTAGTCCAACAGTGCCGCCATTACGCCGAGCGCCTGCAAATCGGTGAGGCAGAAAATCGTGTCGATATCACCCAGACCACGGTTGTCTTTCAGGTAAGCGGCCATTTTTTTGCGGGCGCTTTCGCGGTCGCTTCCGGGGTTTTCAAGGAATTGGTAGTTTTTCCGGTCAAGGACATAGGGAAGGATGTTGACGCGGGGGTTTTCGGGCGAAAGGTTCATGCCGACTACCAGCAGTTTTTTCATCCCGCTTTCCGACAGGTACTTGTAGGCGCGGAGGAATTCGACCGCCAGGTTTTCGACGACCCAGTATTTGTCGGCGAAACGCAAATTGTATTCGGATACCACCACAAACGGTTTGCCGGCTTTTTTCAGCGGAGCGATCAATTTGTCGAACACATCCTCCATCTCGATTTCAAAAGCCCGGAAGATGATCGCACCGTCGAATTCATTCAGGTCGAACACTTCCGACAGGTCGAAAACCGAAACACCGGCCCGCAGCCGCGCCGCTTCCTGATAAATCCCGTCCACACGCCGCAGATTGATCTGCCAATGACGCCCGTCGCCTTCTGGAGTCATCCGCGACACGCTCGGCATCAGAACCGCAATCCGGGCCTGGGGCGGTACCGGGGTTTCAACCGCGGGAGCCGTAACTTCCTGCGATTTCCGGTTCACGAAAGTTCCCGAACCCTGCTTTTTGATCAGCATCCCTTCACGACACAGCAAATCAATCGCACGACGCAGGGTCGTAATGGAAATATCGTAATGGGACAATAGATCCTTTTCAATCGGAATCTGCGTCCCGGTCTGATAATTCCCGTTCGTTATCTGGCTTTTCAGGTCCAGATAAACCTGCATATAGCGCAATGATGTATTGTTTTTGTTCATTAATAGGCCAATCATTTCTTCCTGATCCTGTAATATATCCGCAGTCGGCAAGACTTTCAACCAACGGATGGTGTATTATTTGTGCCTGTCCACCGCGAGAAACCCGGCGGGACGAAGCCTGAACTCTTTTTCCTGTCCGTCTATTACGGCCTTGAACCCTTGTTCCGCCACGCAGTCGGTATTCAGGAAATATACCTTGCCGGGATACACCGCGTAACTGATTGCGCGTATATCCTGTGTTGAATCCAACGGAGCGATCGTGACCGACTGCTTGAGCTCTCCGGCCAGCTTTGACAACATATTCTTATAGAACCGGGCAGTACTTTCCTTCCCCGGATATTCTTTGCCGAGGATCAGAATCACGCGCCCCTTGCCGCGTTGCTGTGACACCACATAGGGTTTGCCGCCGACGGTGGCCAGAACTTCCACGCCGTCCCCAAGCTCGGCGGCGGCCAGTTGTTCTTTGGTGAAAAATTTACTTTTGATTCTGCCGAGTCCGGCTGTACCCGGAATGCCGCTGACTTCGACGAAACCGGTGATTTTCGCATCGATCAGCCCGGAAAGGTTGCCGCCGTCGATCAGGTCGCTGACTTCACAGGGTTTGAATTTCCGGTCGCGACGAGTCGAAAATTGAGGCAGGCCAATGACCAGCGTCCCTCCTTGTTCCACATATCCGCGCAAGGCTTTCATCAATTCGGGGATCATGGTGTTCCAGCCGGGCAGCACCGCCAGTTTATAGCGCTTGAGGTCATCGGGACGAATGAATTCATCAAGCCCCACCACATCCGTCTGGCCGTATGGCATACCGCCGATCCAATAGTTGGCGTAAGGCTTGAGGGCGTCGGCAAAAATCGGCGTAAATACATCCATTGCCGCCTGCCAGCTGCGTTCCGGGTCGCTGTAGAGCCATTGCGGTTCCGTCCTGGCGGTCTTATGTTGAGCCCAGGCGGGAAACCAGTTATGGAATGCGCCGACCCATGAATCGAGGTTGCCGCGCAGCAGGACGATGTTGGTTTCAGGCGTGCCTTCTTCCCGGGGATTGGCTTTCAGGAATTGCCGGAAATCATGCATGGTTTTGCGGTATTGGGTTGGGGCATGGTCATCGTACATCTGCTTCGGAGAACCGACGCCGCCGCCGCCCTTGTGCGTGTATTTTTCCGCCTGGGTGGCGGATGCGCCGGATTCCAGTACGATGATATTGGTACCCATCATGTAATTGGTATACAGCCCGATTTTCAGCATATCGTATTTTTGCGTCGATTCGTAGGGGACCCCAAATGTCTGCCATTCCTCGGCCTGCCAGGCGCCCCAGTATTCCGGTTTCCATTTGCGGGCCGCGCCGCGCATCTCGGCAATGGCGTAATTAATATTGTTGGCGCCGACCGCATACAGCTCACTGCACATGAAGTCGATGCCGCCCATCAGTTCGTAATCCGCCAGCGCCGAACCGGAAGTGCTGAACATGTAGTCATGCCTTTTGTGCTCGGAAACCACCCGGCGGTGAATAAAGCCGAAAAAACGGTCGCGGGCATCGCGCATATCGGTCTGGTCGGTCAGCATATTGATCGCATCCGCACTGGACTGCTGTTGATAAAGGTATCCGGCATATTCCCCGATATTGTTCTGCATGTAGTCCGGTCCGAAAATCGCCTTGTATCTGGCGATGGCTTCGGGGGAGTCCTGGCGATAGATGCTCATGAATGAAATATGATTTGCCGCCAGACGCTCCAGATAAGGAATCCGCTCCTCATGCTGCGGGGTTTTATCGGCCCACTGCACGACCAGATTGCCGAGGTCTTCGGCAATGAATTTGTCGTATTCGTCTTTCCAGCCGCCGTAATAACAGATTCCGGACAGAATATCGTTGGAGGCACGGGGAGCGCCAAGGGTTTCCGCCCGCGGCGCCACCGCCAGTTCGGTCGATACCAGGCCGTCTTTCCGGGTTTCGACGGATACCTTCACTTTGAACGGCTGCGGCGGGTCCGCAAACCGGATGAAACAGATCGGCGCACCGGATTCGCGCTTGAAATAATCCGGAACCTCATAAATGAATTTTACTCCCTCGTCGCCGACCGAGGTCGCGTCGATAATCACGCCGCGGTTTGCTTTGTCCACATAAGAAGTGATTACAGGGCGCAACCCTTTCCAGACCTCAAAGACATAGGGGCCTTCCGGGGCGGCGATCATGCCGAACAGTCCGCGCGGAATCTCCAGAGTCACGCCGCGTTCTTTGGCTTTCGGTGGCAGTTTGAAGGTCAGCTTGCGCGGCGTCCCGGAAGGAATACTGCCGAGATGAGCTCCTTTTTCCCGCTTTGGCTCGAGGCTTGATTTATTTTCTCCGTCCGTGATGTAAAGACTGTCGGCGTCACAGTGGACGGTCCAGCCGGCGGTTTTGTTATAAGCCGTTATATACAGGGTAATTTCGCCGGACTCGACATCTTTGTTGGAAATCATATCCGGAGGCACGGGCTCCGAAATCGGAGAACAAAGCCCAACTTGTTCTTTAAAAAGGACTTCATCGGCCACCAGCCCGGTCAACGAAACCAGTCCCGCAATGATAATGACATATAATTTTCTCATTTCAATTCCTTAATGTTTGTCCCATGTGTATTCTTTGTCGGTCAATTCGCCTAATCCACGTTCACGAGTACCGGCGTGCCCATCGGTAAAAAGCATATTGGCCCGGTTTGAATGCGGATATCCTTTCAACAAATCGGTGGATTTATTCCAGGTTACGGCGACAATGGAAAGACTGCCGGAACCGAGCTGATTGTTTGAAGGGGCATAATCCTTGGTGTCGAACTTGCTGCTGGGATGGACGATTTTGGAGTATTTCGCCCGGGTACCGCCATTGCCCCAGGTATAAATACCGTGAATGCTGGCGTTGATTCCATAACTGCGGCGTTTTTCCCGGGGAACCTCGGCGGCAAGTTCGGTATGGGAGTCGCACTGCAGCAATTTGAACTTATCGATATCGGAAGTTTCATTGCCTCCCCGGCCCAGGTACGGGCCAAGATTGCGGTCCCAGGATACGCCATCCCCGGCACCGGCGGTGCCCGGAACAGGGATATCTTCATAATCGTTGGCATACATGAAATTTGCGGCACCGATTTGTTTAAGATTATTCATGCATTTCGAGGTTCGTGCTTTGTCGCGCGCCTGATTCAGGGCCGGCAGCAGCATGGCGGCAAGGATGGCGATGATGGCAATCACAACCAGGAGTTCAATCAATGTGAATTTTCGTTTCATTTCAGCCCTCGGCTTTATGATGGTTACTTTCATTACAAATTCATAACTCTCTTTTATATATTATAACTGATATTACGGAAAAAATCAATAGCATAAGGCTGGATTTTTTAGAAATTTCATTTAAATTCATAGTTATCTTTAAATAATGATTTCATATCCATCCGCTTCTTTCCACCATTTCTGTGTTTTTCCGCAGGATTTTCAAAAAAATATTTGTTATATGAAATCCCGGCGTTATCTTAGATTCAGAGAAACCAGGAGGAAAACATGCTTACTTTGGGATCATTTGTATTTTTCACTGCGTTGGTCGGATTCGTCACTTGGCTGATGGTCCGCAAAAAAGAGGTTTCCAGCGAAAACGGGTTTTTCCTGGCCGGCCGCAGCCTTACCTTTCCCTTCATTGCCGGTTCACTGCTCTTGACCAACCTCTCCACCGAGCAGATGGTGGGACTGAACGGTTCGGCTTTCACCAATGGTCTCAGCGTCATGGCCTGGGAAGTGGTGGCAGTGGTGGCGCTGGTGTTGATGGCGCTTTTTTTCCTCCCCCGCTTCCTGCGTTCCGGCGTGACCACCGTACCGGAATACCTTGAGCTCCGTTTCAACCACCGCACTGGGGTTATCACCAACCTGATTTTTCTGGTCGCGTATGCCGTGATCCTGTTGCCGATCGTGCTTTATACCGGGGCCACGGGGTTGAGCGGCATCCTTAACCTGCAAGAACTCTTCGGCATCGCATCGCCTACGATTAATCTGTGGCTAGTGGTATGGGGGGTGGGAATCATCGGTTCGATTTATGCATTGTTCGGCGGACTGCGTACAGTAGCCGTATCGGATACACTGAACGGCATCGGCCTCCTGATCGGCGGATTTCTGATCGTTTATTATGCGCTTGACCTCGCCGGGGGCGACAGCGGCAATTTCGTTAACGGCGCCGCCAACGTCTACCATTCCATCCCGGACAAATTCAACGCCGTCGGCGGTAGGACTCAGGAAGTCCCCTACGGCACTTTATTCAGCGGTGTGCTGTTCATCAACGTTTTTTACTGGTGCACCAACCAGCAGATCATCCAGCGCACGTTCGGTGCCAGTTCGCTGGCGGAAGGGCAGAAAGGGGTACTGCTGACCGGCGGACTGAAACTTCTCGGCCCATTGTACCTGGTACTGCCGGGACTGATCGCGTTCTATTTCTTCAGCAAAGGCATTCTTGAGGTCGGCCTGAAAGGGGACGGGACGCTCAATTCCGATTCCGTTTACGGAACGCTGGTAAATATGGTGCTGCCGCGCCCGCTGACCGGATTTTTCGCGGCGGCAATGTTCGGTGCGATCCTGAGTTCGTTCAACTCGGCGCTGAACGCCACCTGTACGCTGTTCAGCCTCGGCCTTTATAAAGGGGTCTGGCGGAAAAACGCCCCCGAAAAGGAAGTCGTCGTTTCCGGCAAAATTTTCGGGTGGACCCTGGCGGTCATCTCCATGTGCATAGCACCGCTGCTTGCCAATACCACCAGCATTTTCAAGTATCTTCAGGATATGAACGGCATCTATTTCATTCCGATCCTGGCGGTGGTGCTGGTGGGAATGCTGACCCGGCGGGTTCCGGCGGCGGCGGCCGAATGGGCGCTGATCGGCGGAGCGTTGTTCATCGCGGTGGGTTATTTCGTACCGCCGTTCAATCTCGTGGTCGACTCCATGAACCGTTATCACTTCCTCGGTCTGGTGTTCATCTACCTGGTGCTTTTCATGCTGGTGATGGGTGAGCTCTGGCCGCGGCCAGAAGAGTACAAGCCGTTCGACGCCAAAGCAGTGGACATGACGCCGTGGAAATATGCGCCGCATGTCGGAATCGGACTGCTGATCCTGGTTACGATCATTTATGTGAGTTTTTCCGATTTTTCGATCCTGCGGGAACCAAAAACCGCTCCGGCGCCAACGACTCAAGTTATTGAGCAGATCGCCGAACCATAACATAAAAAATGCGGCAGGACGGAATCAGGAGGAAACCATTCAGGAAAATCCCGTCTTGCCGCATAAGGCAAACTTTTATTTCAATTCATCTTTGCGCAATTCGCGCGGGGTCATGCGGAAGAGTTTGTAAGTTCCTTCGGCCGCGTACTGGAACACCGAATACAACCCCGGAATAAACATCATCCCGATGACCGTAGCCACCAGCATACCCCAGAACGTAGTCACCCCGATCGAGTGGCGGCTGCCCGCACCCGCCCCGCTGGCGATCACCATCGGGAACACCCCGATCACGAACGACAGGGCCGTCATCATCACGGCGCGGAAACGGATTTTCATGCCGTTGATGGCCGCATCGCGGATGGATGCCCCTTCTTCGCGGTTCTGCTTGGAGAATTCCACCATCAGAATCGCGGTTTTGCCGGTTAAACCAATCAGCATCAGCAGTCCCAACTGGCAGTAGATATTCATCGACATGCCAGTGAACTTGAGCGCGAGCATGCCGCCGAGCGTGGCCGTGGCCACCGACAACATTACCGAAATCGGCACGGTCCAGCTTTCGTACTGCGCCACCAGGAAGAGGTAGGCCATCAGCAGCGACAGGGTCAACAGCCAGATGACTTTGCCCTCATTCTGACTTTCCTGATAACTCATGTCGGTCCAGCTGATCTGGTAATCCTTGGCGAAATTTTTGCGGACAATGTTCTCGATCAGTTTCATCATTTCACCGGAACTGAAGAACGGCACCCCCTGGGTATTGACGTTCGCCGAGGGAAACATGTTAAAGCGTTCGGCCTGGCGCGGCCCCAAGGTCCAGGAAACCGTCGCCAGAGCGTCCAGCGGAACGATCTTGCCGGTACTGCTGGTGACGTTCAACTGCCCGATTGCGTTGAGATTCTCGCGGAATTTCCGCTCGGCCTGCATTTTCACCTGATAGGTCTTGCCGAACATATTGAAGTCATTGATATAGAAAGAGCCCAACTGGGTCTGGAGCGTATTGAAGATCGCGCTCACCGGAACTTTCATCGCCTCCGCCTTGGCGCGGTCGATATCCAGCCGCAGCATCGGCGTATGGGCGTCCAGCGAGGTAAAGGCGTAAATCGCCTTGCCGCTTTCCATGATTTTCCCCAGCAAACTGGTGGTGGTCTGGGCCAAATCCTGATAGGTCTGGTCCCCGGTCGCCTGGAGCGCAAACGAAACCCCGCCGGTTGCTCCCAGTCCCGAAATCGCCGGCGGCGCGAACATCGTCACCGCCGCGTCCGGAATCCCCATGCAGCGCTTGATCATCTCCTGCTGAATGGCGGATATCTGGGTATCGGGCGTTTTCCGATCATCCCAGGGTTTGAGGTCCAGGAACAACATTCCGAGGTTTTCGCCGCTTCCCGCCGTGAAACTGCGTCCGGGAACGATAAGCACATGTTTGACCCCCGGCAAGCCTTCGGCGATCTTGGCCACTTCGGCGAGAACTGCTTCCGTCCGGGGCAGCGAGGTTCCGGGAGACAAAGTCACTTCGCCGAACAGCGCTCCTTTATCTTCCTGAGGTACAAATGACGAGGGAAGGGTGCTAAAGAAGTAATAGTTCCCGAAGAGAATACCGCAGAATGCCACGATCGTGACGATCGGATGCCGCACCAGCAGTCCTCCGATAAACAGATAGACGTTACGCAAGCCGTTCAAAAAGATATTGAACAATCCGAAAAACGCCCGCAACGGCAGCCAGTGCTGGCGATGCTGCTGCAGCACGATTGCACAAAGTGCCGGACTCAACGTCAACGCATTGACCGTAGACAGGCACAATGCGATACACATCGTCACCGCAAACTGCATATAAATCTTGCCGACCATCCCGCCGTAGAATGCGATCGGGGCGTACACCGCGATCACCACCAGCGTCGTCGCAATCAGCGCATTGGTAATCTGCTCCATACTTTTCATGGCGGCGTCAAAGGGCTTCATTCCTTCTTCGTCGATCAGTCGTATGCAGTTTTCCGTCACCACGATTGCATCGTCCACCACCGATCCGATCACCAGGATCAGCGCAAACATGGTCAGCGTGTTGATGCTCATATTCAGCGCATACAGGAAGACGAATGTCCCGATCAGCGAAACCGGGATCGTCACCGCCGGAACAATCGTCGCACGCCAGTCCTGCAGGAAAATCCAGGTGATCAACACCACCAGAATAAACGTCAGAACCAGCGTTTCGACAATTTCCCTCATGGTCATGACCACGAATTCGGTCGAATCATATGCGATATCCCAGTCGATTCCTTCCGGGAAACTCTTTTTCAGTTCGTTCATCTCGTCCTTGACGCTTTCCATCACCTTCAACGCGTTGGCGTTGTTCAGCTTGAATACCGCCAGGATCACGGCCGGACGTCCGTCCAGTTTGCACAAGCCCGAATAGGTCTCCGAACCGAGTTCGATTTTGGCCACATCGGTCAGGCGTACCTGCCGTCCCTTGTCGCCGGATTTGACGATGATGTTGCCGAATTCCTGCGGCGTGATCAACCGTCCCTGGGTATCCACTTTGAACTGCATGTAACCGCTGCTCATTTCAGTACCCACCGAACCGGTTGCAGCCTGTACGTTCTGGCTGGCAACGGCATTGCGGATGTCGTCATAACTGACCGAAAGCGCCTTCATTTTAAGCGGGTCCAGCCACAGCCGCATGCTGTAGTTCTGTTCTCCGAAAATCATTGCCTGTCCCACCCCGTCGAGGCGGGCGATGGCGTCTTTCATATGAATACTGGCATAGTTGCTGAGGAACAGCGGCGTATGCTCCGGGTTTCTGCTGTAAATCGCGATGATCCCCAGAATGTCACTGGAACGTTTGAACGACATCAATCCATTGCTGACCACCTCGGACGGCAGGGAATGCTCGGCCCGCTTGATGGCGTTGTTCACGTTGACCAGGGCCATGTTTTCGTCCGCATTCGGAGCGAAGGTCAGGGTCAGTGTATAATTTCCAAGGTTGTCGGACTGCGAGGAATAATAAACCATGTCCTCGACGCCGTTCACCTCCGCTTCGATCGGTGCGGCCACCGTGTCGGCGATCACCTGGGAACCGGCGCCGGGATAAGTGGCAAACACCATGATCGTCGGCGGCGACACCTGCGGATATTCCGCAATCGGTAATTTAAACACGCATATGATACCGGCCAACATCGTAAAAAGCGATATCACAATCGCGAAACGGGGCCTTTTGATAAAAATAGCTGAAAACATCTGAAAAATTCTCCTCTGAGGGAATTACTGTGGGAGACGATTCGCTTTATAATCCACTGGATTGACTTTAGCTCCGGGCTTAACCTTGTGGAGGCCGCCGACGATCACCCGTTCACCGGGCTTCAACCCGGAAAGGATTAATTGCATGTCATGTACCTGCCTGCCGATCTCGACACTGCGCCGCTCCACGACATTGTCCTTGTCCACGACATAAACATAATGCCCTTTGCCGTCGGTCATAATGCCGTTCACCCGGACCCCCGGAATCGGCTTGTCGAACTTTTCCGCCACCTGAACTTTGACATAACCGCCAGGAACCAATTCCATGTCGGGGTTTTCCCCTTTCAACTGGATTTTCAGCGTCCCGGTGTTGCGGTCGATTTCATTGTCGAAAAAGTCCACCCAGACCTTACGCTTGAAAGGCGTTCCGTCCGCGCGAACAATCTCCACCGCCGAATTGCTCTTGTTCCGGTCCTTGAAGTGACGGAGAAAATCCGCTTCGCTGACGGCGAAATCGATCAGGATCGGGTCAAATTTGACGATTCTGGCCAACTTTCCCGTTTCCGGCGTGATATAGTTCCCTTCACTGTAAATATTGGTACCGATACGTCCGGCAATCGGAGCGTAAATCTTCGTATAGGACAGGTCGTTTTTACGCAGGGCCAGCGTCGCCTTGGCTTCATCGACCTTGGCTTCGTAGAAATGCAGCGAACGCAGTGAATTTTCATAAGTCGTCTTGGCGGTGGCGTCCGCCTTGTACAACTGCTGGTAGCGTCCGTGTTCCTTGCTGGCGAATTCCAGTTCGGCCTGCACCTGTTTAAGCGCGGCTTCCGCCACCGCTGTATTGGCCTTATAGATCGTATCTTCTATTTCGAAGAGCAAGTCGTCCTTTTTGACGATACTGCCTTCCCGGAACGCCGCTTTCCACAGCGTTCCGCTGACCCTCGGAACGA
Organism: uncultured Lentisphaeria bacterium; assembly: GCA_937888615.1. Lineage (GTDB taxonomy): Bacteria > Verrucomicrobiota > Lentisphaeria > Victivallales > Victivallaceae > UBA5239. The sequence continues at coordinate 36,202 of CALABZ010000078.1, forward strand.
TATCCACCGTCGATTCGCCGCTGACCGTTCCCACATAGGATTTCGGTTCGGTGCGGTCTACCGTCGCTACGGTTTCCACTGTGACCGCCGGAGGGGGCATTTCCCTGGCGTCGCCTGAATATGTCATGGCCGTCAGCCCAAGCACTCCTAAAAAAACGGCTTTCATCTTATGCTTCATGATTTTTCTACCTCGATTTTGTTGTATTTCCGCCTGGCTGACGGAAATTATGGTTTCACGCTTTTACGCCGTGGTTCAATTAAATGGATTCGATATTTTTGCCGATCTTGTCGCAAATACACATGAATGTAGTAATCTCTTGTTCCGTCAAATCTCCTTGCAGTTTCGCCTCCAATGCTTCAAGCCCGAGTAATACGGTTTTTTGAATCTGCCGCGCCTTGTCGGTCAGGACAATCTTCTTCAGCCGAGCGTCCTGGGGCACACTGACCCGGTAAATCATGCCGCGACGCTCCAGCGACTGCAGAATCCCGGTCGCGGAAGAACGCCTGATGTCAAACTCCTCTTCGATATCTTTCTGAAAAATGTCCTGCCATTGCGAAGCCACAAATATATAGGCCAGAACTTTCCCTTGAACGCCGGTCAATCCGATCTCGCGCCCTTCGCGCTTGTACAGACGGGTGGACTTTTTGAATAAAATTCCGATGCTGTGACTGAGTCTGTGCTGCTCCGGTTTCATAATGCCTCATCCTCGACGTTTATTATTTTAATTCAATTACTTGATTCTAAATAGTTTGATTCCGAACAATCGGAATAAAAAAAATCCCGTCCGCAGGACGAAATTGTTGTTTATTCTGTTTGTTTGTTAGCTACCTAACCATTTTAATATACGTTCATTTTTAATGATTTCAAGTCGAATTTCGAAAATTTCTTTGAAAAATTAGAAGAGACTAATCACCCGCCACGGTCCGAAAAATAAAAAACCCGTCCGGACAGATATTCGTCCGAACGGGTATTTTATCAAGCAAATATTGAATCACATATCCCAGAAATCGATCTTGATCGCTTTCTCGAATGCTTCGTTGATCATGGCGTTTCCGCCCAGCGCGGCGGTCAACGGATCGTCGCCGCTGTCGCAGAAGCCGATATGGCTGTGGCGAACCCACCCTTCCGCATATTCATACTTGCCGGACATTTTGCCGAAATAGCGGGAACGCTTCACCAAGTCGTCCACAAATGAACTTCCCTGACTGGAATCCAGCCAGGCGCCCTGGCTGACATGGCAGGAAAGCATCTGCTTCTTCAGTTCGATCGCTTCAGTGACGTTCACGAACAGCCCGGGCGTAACCGGTCTGCGCAGTGCGTCGGTAATGCTGTGCGGCATCGAATGATACACCGTCACCTTGCCGTTCACCACCGGGACCGACGGCACGCACGGCGCCGGAACCATACCGCGGCAGAACGCCGCGCTCACCGCGAGACGTCCTGAATTCACATGGTCCTCCATGTAGTCATAGGGACCGTGGGTCAGAACGATTTCCGGGTCCACTTCGCGGATCACCGGAATCAGCCGTTCGAGCAGATCCTTGGTGTAATACACCTCGAGGTCGTCGCACAGGCTCTCGTGAAATGTCGCGCCGATAATACCGGCGGATTTTTTCGCTTCTTCGCGCCGCATGGCGACAATGGTTTCGCGGTCGTACTGATTGGTGCCGCAGGAACCGTTGGCGATGTTCATATAATGGATTTCATAGCCGACATTTTTCAATGCGACCAACGTACCGGCCATCATGTAATCGATATCATCGGGATGGGAGGCGATGGCAAATGCTGTCTTTTTCATCGAACCTCTCCGATCAATGCATTTCCACATCGCAGATGCCGATGCCGCTGCGCAGGAAGTTGAACTGCACACAGGGGTGATCGGCCAGGAGCGACATCGGAACGCGGGAATCGGCCATTTTCTTGCTGATCATCAGCGTCGAAAGACGCAGACCGAACGGATTGTCATGGTGTCCGGGGTGCCAGATGGAAATCTTTTTCGCTTTCCAGGTCTGGACCGGGCCGACGGTTATGGCTTCGGACGGAACGTTCTGCACGGTGCCGCCGCCGGAGGTGCGCGCATTCTGCATCAGGGTAATCGGATGCAACGACACGTGACGGGTGCTGAGCTGACGGTATTCTTCCGGGGTCGGGGGAGCATCCTTGTATTTGCCTTCGCGCTTGACGGGGTCATTGAACGCCCAGTGCTTGGTTTCGCCCTGTCCGCCCTGCATGACCAGGCATTCGGCCAGATCCCAGGACTTCACGTATTCGCTGACATCCATGGCCGGAAAATGCATGTTCTTTTCGGACATCCGCAGTTCGGGGCGAATGCGGTTGAAGCAAAGGTCCATGTCGGCCTTGCGGAAACCAAGCGGGAAATCCGGGCCAGCTTCCTTACCGTTGATAACCCATTCGTCCATGCCCCAGAAATGGCAATGACGCAGGTTCAAGTTCAGTTCATTGACCAGCCGGGCGACCAGCGGAAGCTGTTCGGTGGGGCCGATCGGACCACAGACGCCGCAGGGACGGTCTTCGGTGGCCTGCTGCCACGCGGTGATATATTCCAGCGCTTCCGCCAGATAAAAATCCTGAACGGTGTCGTAAAACTTAACGGTGAATCCGGGACGCGACATTTGTTCGAGGTCTTTGGCGGTAAGACGGGCGGCATCGTCGAGGATCGAGCGATCAAGAGTGGTATAGTCCCACCAGTCGGGAGCGATTTTACTGTAACTGATCATTGTTTTCTCCTTACGGTTTTGATTATTTTACAGAAAATATCCATTATCACATAATAAAGCCCGGATTTATAAAAAGTAAAGTCGGAAACCCAAAAAAAAAGCACCTCTTCGACGGTTTTATCCGCCATTACAAGATCCGTTCACCGGCCAGAGTCCCCGAACTGAAAGCCCATTGGAGATTGTATCCGCCGCACGGACCGTCGAGGTCCAGCACTTCCCCCGCAAAATAAAGACCCGGAAGCAAACGACTCTCAAGGGTTTCCGAATCAACTTTTTTCAGTGAAACACCGCCGCGCGTGACCATTGCCTTGCGCCAGCCCTCGGTGGAGTGAATATGCAGCGGCATCGCCGTCAGCACCGCCGCCAGCGTTTCGCGCCCGGCGGCGCTGAACTCCGCCGCGGGAATGCCGTCGAACCCGGTTTCACAACAGATGATTTCCGCCATGGCCTGAGTCAAATGCATGGCCAGCAGATTTTTCACCGATTTGCGACCGTCCTGCTTTTGCCAGCGGGCAAATTCCTGCTGCCAGGAATCACGGGAGCGGTCGGAGAAAAGGTTGACTTTCAACGGAACTTCCGGCATTTTCTCGAGCAGTCCGGCAATTTCAGCGGAAAGATCGAGCACCGCCGGACCGGATATCCCGTGATGTGTAAAAAGCAGTTCGCCGCGCCCAAGGGTTTTGCGGTATTTCGGCAGGTCGATACACACCGAGGCATCCTGCATGCAATGCCCGGTACACAAATGCGGCAGGGTTTCCACCGTGCGCACACCGACCAGGCCCGGCAGCGGCGGCACGATCTCGTGTCCGGCCTGTGCCGCCAGACGATAGCCGAGGCCAAGCGAACCGAGTTCAGGATAGCCCTTGCCGCCACTGGCGACAATGACCCGTTCCGCCGGGTAGCCGGGAACCCCTTTCAGCACACCGTTTTCAATGATAAGTTCTTCGGCCTTCGCGCCGGTAACGATCCGGACGTTCAGCCGTTCACAATCATTCAACAATGCACGAAGCACATCCCCGGCGCGTCCGCTTGCCGGAAACACGTGGAAACCGTCGGTAATCTCGGTCTTCACTCCGCGCAATTCGAACCATTCGCGCAACGCCGCCGGCGGCAATCGTTTCAGCGCGGGCAGCATAAAACGCCATTGACGGCCGAAACGCCGCGCCAGGCTTTCACCGTCGAGCACATTGGTCAGATTGCAGCGCCCGCCGCCGCTGGCGAGGAGTTTTGCTCCCGGACGGGACAGATGTTCGAGGACAGTTACGGTATGACCGGATTCCGCGGCGGCGATCGCGGCCATCAATCCGGCGGGACCGGCTCCAATAATCAGGACGTTTTGTTTCATTCGCTGCTTTCGCTTTTCAGTGACATGGCGATTTCTTGCGGGGTCAGGTGACGCCACTTCCCGACGGCGAGGCCGCCGAGTTCGAGATCGCCGATGCGGATTCGTTTAAGTTCAACGGTGCGGGCTCCGGCGGCACGGATCAGACGGCGGATTTCGCGCTTTTTGCCTTCGTTCAGGATAAAACGGTAATGGCCCGGAGCAATCTCGTCAATCCGGCGCGGGCGCAATTCCTCGCCTTCATCGACAATTCCCCGGCGAATGCGGTCGAGTTCGCCGCGTTTGACTGGTTTGTCGGTTTTGACGAGGTAGGTTTTCAGGATTTCGTAACGGGGATGGGTCAGGCGCGCCCCGTAATCGCCGTCGTTGGTAACAATCAGGAGCCCTTCGCTTTCTTTGTCGAGGCGTCCGGCCGAGAACAGTTTCGGGGAACCGGGCAGTTCGATCAGCTCGAAGACTTTTTGCTTCGCATGGACGTCCTCGTTGGTACAGGTATAGCCGCACGGTTTGTTGATCATGATATGATACAAAGGATTCAAGGTCACGACCCGCCCCTTGAAACGGACTTCGTCGCCAGGGTGAACGGGATCGCCGGGACCGATCGGCGGTTTGCCGTTCAGCAATACGTCGCCGGCGGCGATCAGGTCGGCGGCCTTGCGGCGCGAGGCGATTCCGGCGGCGGCCAGGAATTTGACCAGGCGGACGGGTTCGGATGATGGAGAGGGATTATTTGGCATGCGGATGGGCTTTCCTATAGGCGTTTTTCAGTCGTTCGGAACTGACATGGGTGTATATCTGGGTCGTACTCAAATTTTTATGCCCCAACAACTCCTGGACGCTGCGCAGATCGGCGCCCGCGTCCAGCATGTGAGTGGCGAACGAGTGGCGGATTTTGTGCGGCGTCAGGTCGTGGGGCAGCCCCGCCGTTTTCAGATAATTCTTCATATTGCGCTGGAACGTCCGGGGGGTCAGGCGTTGGCCGTGGACATTGACGAACAACGGCGCACCGGCGCCGCCGCCGGCGCGAACTTTGCGCAGTTCCAGATATTTCTTCAAGGCCTGAACGGCAGGTTTGCCGAGAGCGCAGAGGCGTTCCTTGGCGCCTTTGCCGCGAACCTTGGCAATGTCGCTGATCAGATCGATGCCGCTGAGATTCAGCCCGATGGCTTCGCTGATACGAAGCCCACCGCTGTAAATGACCTCCATCATGGCGACATCGCGGACGGCGGCGAAACGGCTGTCCTCTTCCCGCCCCGGCGCGGTAGCGGCGGCGAAAGACCAATATTTTTCGGGCGCTTCTAGCAGACGGACGATTTCCTCGACGGACATCAACACCGGCAGGCGTTTTTCACGCTTTGGAGAGGTCAGGCCGGAAAAAGGATTCTTGTCCACCACGCTTTCGCGCTCCAGATAGCGAAAAAATGAACGCAAGGCCGAAATTTTGCGCATGATCGAACTCCGTCCCAGCCCAAGCTCGTTGTACTTGACGACGACACTGCGGGCGGACAGCACATCCACGCGGCGCCAGTTGTCGAAGTTCTGCTCCTGCGGAAAAAGCAGTTGGGCGAACTGTTCGACATCGCGCCGGTAGTTCGCCGCGGTGTGGGGGCTGGCATTGCGTTCATGCGCCAGGTAATCAAGAAAATCGCCAAGATAACTCATTCGTTTATAACTCCATTCATATTCTTATAATATAAGGTTTGGAACGGAAATTGCAATTCCGATCGGGCAAGGCATCCGGGTTCGATGAAAAAAAGCGGATTTTTCATGGATTTTCACGCCGGAGCTATTGACAAACGTTTTTCGTTGCATTATAATAGTTATACATAACACTTTTAATAACTGCAAAACATTTGGATAATCATGCAAAGTACGATGAACAGTGATCCGTTGAAACACGAGATGGTTTACAACCGGCTGGTTTCCACAATCACCGAAGACAACTATCAGGTCGGCGACCAGTTGCCGTCGGAACGGGCCCTGGCGGAAAAACTAAGCGTCAACATGGCGACCGTACGCCGCGCATTCAAAGAATTGATCGTCAGCGGTATCGTCGAAAAACGCATCGGGTCCGGCACCTACCTGGTACAACCGATCAATGCCGACTGGTACGAAAAACCGATCAATGTGGTGGTGGCGGCTTACGACGGCGGGCCGGTCCAGCGCGAAGTCCGGATGTGGGGCCCACTGTGGATTAACAAACATGGACGCAAATGCCGGATGGTTTTCGCCAATAAAGAAGAACTGGTGGATTTGGTCCGCAGTTATATCCGCTACCGGCAACCGACCATCCTGCTGGCCATCAACACCGAGGAGGTCCGGGCCGAAATTGCCAAAGCGCCGGAGCTGTTCGTGATCCTGGCCGTCCGGCTGGACCAGGCCGGAATTCCGTCGGTCCTCTGCGACGACAACCACGGCATCCGCACGCTGATGGAGTATCTGAAGCACCGCGGCCATAAGCGAATCGCCCTGTTCCACAGCCACAACGGGCTTCCGCTGGAGGAAGTACAGGGGGCGGTCTGGAAAACCTGTATGGGGGCGAATTATTCGCCGGAGCTGAATATCTGCGCCAATATCTGTGCGGAAAAAGAACCGATGGACAGCGCGTATGAAGCCATGCTGGCGACCGCGGCGACTGTGGATTTCTCGGCGCTGCTGTGCCTGAATGACGAAGTCATGCTCGGCGGCATGGCGGCATTGCGCAAGCTGGGACGGGATATTCCGAAAGATGTATCGGTAGTCTCGGTGGGAAATACCCATTTAAGCCGTTACGCCCATCCCCCGGTCACCTGTTACGATCCGAATCTGGAGGCACACCTGAGTCAGGCGATCATGCTGCTGGACTATAATTACGACAATCCGGACAATCTGGACAAACTTCGCCTGGTGAATCCGGTTCTAATTGAACGCGACAGTGTAACCAAACAGCCTAAATAATATTAAGGAGGCAACGATGAAACGAGGATTGAAGAGATTTACACTTATAGAACTTCTGGTAGTGATAGCAATTATAGCGCTACTTGCGGCGATGCTCCTGCCCGCCCTGAACAGCGCACGAAAAAAGGCGCGGCTGACCGCATGCCTGAGCAACCAGAAACAGATCGGAGCCGGCCTCGAAATGTATCTGCCCGATTACGATGACACTTATCCGATCATTCTCGACACCAGCGACGGAAACTTCAATACCAACTCATGGAACAATAAGATATTTCCGTATGTGACCGGAAAAGAATGGGACAACGACGCCGGTACGGGCAATGTTAAAAAAGGGGTTTTCAAGTGCCCCGAAAATACGTTCCCTCAAAAATTCTCCTTCGACTGGATCAGTTATTCGGGGAATTATCAGTTCGGCAAAGCTAAACGCGCAAAGGTACCCTTCCACTCCCGCAAAATCATTGCGGCCGACGGCAACGGACCGTATTTCGGCTGGACGGGCTGGGTGTATAACCCCTTTACCATAACCACGGACGGCGGATTCAATATGCGCCACGGGAATGGGGCCGTTTTATTATTCGTCGACGGACACGCGGCATTCAGATCCCCATATTCTTTTATGGAAAATGGCTATCCTTACAGTTTCGCCTGCCGCCCCTACACCAAAACCACCGGAGTGGAGTAATATTTCGTCATGAAAAAAGCAAGTTTCTTTGTATTATGCCTGTTGGGGTTTGTAGTTTGCACGGCCGAAGTGGTGGTGGAACGGACGCCGGATACCCTGGTCCTGAAAAATGAACTGACAAAACTGGAACTGAACGCCAATGATTTCTCTCTGAAACAATTGACCGATTTGAGAAACGGCAGGCAATTTGTCACCGAACCGGGCGGGGTGCTGTTCTCCCTGACCGGATTTGTAAAAAACCAGAAACCGCCAGCCTGGTATGTCACGCCCGGCGGCATCGGAGTTCCCGCCGCAAAATTCACGGGACATGAAGCCCGGAAGCTCAAAAACGGATGGCTGCTGCGGTTCAGGCAGGCCCCGTTGGGCAACGGCACGGTCAACGTGGATATCACCGTGACGCTGGCGGAGAACTCTTCGCTGTTCCGATGGGAAATCAGCATCGCCAACTCTTCCAATATACCGCTGCAACAGGCCATATTTCCGCATTTCTCCGGGCTGGGCTCGACCCGTCCGGGTTCGGAAAATACCGATTACCTCGCCGCCCCGGTCTACTCCGGGATGATGTGCAAAAATCCGCGTTCGAAGAACACCATCGGCCCCGGTCTTTCGGAATACCCGGCCAGCGGCATGACCATCCAGCTCCTGACCTATTGCGATGGGCAGGACGAAGCGCTTTATTTTGCGTCCCACGACGCAGAAAATTACCGGAAAACATTTCTCGCCCACCCGTCCGGCAGCAAAAAATCATTCAGCGAAGGCATCATTCACTATGCCGACCGTCCCTATAATCCGGGCGTCTGGAAGCTCCCGTACCCGATCTATTGGGGCCCGGTACAGGGCGATTGGTACGACACGGCGAAAATCTATCGGAGCTGGGCCATCCGCCAGCCGCGCTGGGAAAAATCCCTGGCCGAACGAAAAGACATCCCGAAATGGTTCCGTGAATTACCGGTCTGGTTCCAGGGCAACCAGTGGGGTGGGGACGCCGATGCCATGCTCGGTTTCGCCGACAAGATCGTCAAAGTCCGCGAAGCGCTCGGCCACGAGATCGGATTTCACTGGTATATCTGGCAAAAATACATCGCACACGACTACAACTATCCGGATTACTTCCCGGCGCGTCCGGGTTTTGCCGAAGCGGTGAAGAAAGTTCAAGCCGCCGGAGTCCGGGTCATGCCGTACCTGAACATCCACCTGTGCGAAACGCAACTCCCCATCTGGAAGGAAAAACACCTGGAAAAAGCCGCCAAGCGAAACAGCACCGGCGAACTGTACCGTTCCTACGGCGTCTGCGGTTCATTTGGTAAGGTCGTGGACTCCAGCGCTCCGGTGGATGTGTTCCGGGGCGATCAGAAAGGGCGCGACATGGTGCCGATGTGCCCCGGCGAAAAAGTCTGGCAGGATATTATGGTCGACGCCGCCGGACGGCTGGTCAATCAGTATGGCGTGGACCTGATTTATTACGACGAAACCTATGTGTTCGCCGGTATCTGCTATGCCCGCAACCACCGTCATCAGTGGCTCGGCGGGACGGATCACGCGGAGGGAATCGCCGAAATCCACCGCCGTACCCACAAACTGCGCCCGGACGGGGTCATCACCACCGGCGAAAACCTGGGCGAATCCTATATCGACGTCTGCTCGGCGCTGATCAACGCCCATTCGGATATGCGCGTCGATTCGTTGCCGATCTTCCAGACGGTGTTCGCCGACCGCACCACGGAAATCGGGATTTTCGTGAATCAGACGGAATTGGCATCGCCTGATGTTTTCGCCTCCAAACTGGCATTTATGCTGATTCGCGGCCGCCAGCTCGGATGGTTTCCCAGCGATCAGAAAGCCCTGGATATCGTCAATCCCAAATATGCCAAACAGCTCGAAATGCTGAAAAAATACTGCGATCTGCGCCTTGCCGCGTTGCCTTATCTGTACGAAGGCGAAATGCTGCGCGCCCCCGACACCTCCGCGTTGCCGCAAGTCACCCGCCGCTGGGAAATCTGGCCGTCATTCACGGAGAAGATCGACTATAAATTCCCCGTTGTCTGCGCCGGCATGTTCCGCGCTCCCGACCAATCCCTCGGAATGGCGCTGGGCAATGTCACCGACCAGTCACAGACCGTGGAAATCCCGTGGAACGCCAAAGACTGGGGCATTGCCCCCGGTACACAGGTCCAAATTTCAACCTTCGAGAATGGCAAATGGGGGAAACCGCTCCTCACCGCCCTGCCGGAACGGCTGAAAATATCGGTCCCCCCATACAGCCCGGCGCTGGTGAAAATCAGCACGCCGTAGCGGTCAAATAGCGTCCTCGGTTCCGGCGTCGACCCGCGACAACGAAATATTATCCAGATAAATCGGGCCGCCGTCGCCGGGACCGGCGATCACATAGACCGTAAGCGTTTTCACCCCGGCCGGAATCGTGAAATCACGGGTGCAAGTCGTCCAGCGGTCATCTTGATGCCGTTCGACCAGATTCAGAAACGTTTGATTATCGCCGACGATCCGGAAACGGATGTACTCCGCTTTGCCGGGCAGGCAGTATTCGGCGCTCAGGCGGCAGGTGCCGGGAGCGGCCTTCAAACCGTGCAGACTGGCTCCCATCGCGTATTTGGCCCCGGCGGTGAACGCCATACAGAAGCCGTCGCCGTCCGGGCGCGGCGCGATCTCTTTGAAAGCCTCACGCTTTTTCCAGCCGTTGAGTTTGCCGTTGTCGAAATTATGACTGAACACCTGATTCGGGTCTTTCGGTTGCGGCCTCGGCTTGCCGAGAATGTCGGCGCAATACCAGTCGATCGATTCCCAGCCCGCTTTTTCTGCGCGCGGCGAGGCGAAAAGCCCCGGCCAGTTCCAACCGATCAGGTCGCGGTTCTTTTCGCGGAACGCCACGAGTTCGCGGGCGGCTTCCTCCGCATGGTTCGGCTTCTTCTGCTGTTTCAAATTCACCTGATTCATGAACGCCCAGGAAAGGTACGAATGGCGGTCGACCACGATCAATTCATCCAGCAGACGGCGTGCCTGCGGGGTCAATTCCTTTTTCGCGGCGCCCTGCAGCATGGCGGCACCCTGCTGAAAATCCTCCTCCGGAATGAAGAATGCGATATTGCGGTTTAGCAATGCACCGAGCTGTCCGGCATCATTGAGCCGCCGGTTTTCCTTTTGCATGACCTCGACGGCCCGGGCGAGCACCCGTTCGCCGGTCTTGCGCCAATGGCGGTAATAATTGAGAACTTCCGGCGCGGCGGCGCCGTAGGCGGAACAATATTCGTTCTCCAGTTCGTCGAAAGATCTGGCGGGATCGTGCATCATGCGGGCGGCGATATAGTATTCGAGGTCGATGTTGCGGACGCCGCAGCTCCCATCATAGTCGGTGCCGAAGATTTTGAAACGGTTGGCCGCCTGAAATTTATCGTAGATGCGTTTCTCCAGTCCGCGATTATAAGGAG
>CALABZ010000079.1 GCA_937888615.1 uncultured Lentisphaeria bacterium
GTTTTTATTAAATTTCAAGTGCAACTAAACACTAGCGCTGGAAAATCTCGACGGGTTTATTTTCAAGAAAGATTCTCCCTCCAGCGGCTTGAGCCGGGTCAAGGTGTACAATGCCAAGGGGGTGCCGGCGAAAAACGGGCGCGGCATGTTCGGGGGGGCGTTCGCCGACCGTTTCCCCGAGCTTCCGGTGATCGAAGACGGAATGCTCAACGACCGTTTTTTGCGGGAACGCTTTCTGAACCGGATTTTCATCGCCCGCCGCTGGCACGAGGCGGACGGTCAACCCCGGAATCGGAAATGGCTCTCCGATTTTCAGTCTATCCATAAACTGACGTTGATGAGCCATGCGCCCGGCCGGTACGCCGAACTCGGCCGCCTGGTGGAGTCCGGCGATTCGGAGGCTTACCGGCGCAAACTCAATGAATTGCTCCAGCTTATGCCCACAGTGCGCAAACATGTCAATGTCATGCAGCATATTTTGGGATATTTCAAAAGTGAGCTGGAAGCATGGGAGAAGGCGGAGGTGCTGGACGCGATTGAGGGGTATCGACATGACCGCCTTCAGATTGCGGTTCCGCTGACGCTGTTGCGTCATTATGCGAAAAAATACCGCAAGGATTATTTGGAGAAACAAACCTATTGGGATATCCTCGGACATCTCTACTGAACGGGAGTCGATATGATAAGGACGGAAATTACAGTCAATGACCTGATGCAGCGGGGATACTGCTATTTTCGGACGGAGCCGGCGGGCCGGAATTTCCATACCGGGTTTTCGCCGGACCTTACCCCGAAGGAAATGCTGGCGCTGGGAGTGTTCGGTGGACGGTACATGACCGACTGTACGGCGGAATTTCCCGAGGACTGGTTCGCAAACGCGAAGCTGTGTCACGAACGGCATGTACCCGAATTGAATTTTTTTGGCGTGAATGCCTCGATGCCCCTGGCGGCCTGGCGGGAAAAAGGATGGATACACCCGGACGATCCGCGCGGCTGGTTTCAATGGTACTGCCGTTATTACATGGGACGCCGCGGTGGCGACGACGAGCGTCAGATTGCGCGTTGGCGCGCCATGGTGCGGCATCTTGCACAGGTTCGTAAATCTTGCATTCCCGGCGACCTGCATTGTCGCCTTAAACAGCGTCAGGCCCTGCTGAATTGGAGCTACGATACCCGCGGGATTTAAGCCGCCTGAGGGCGAAAATTCTTTTGAATAATATTCCTTGTATTTTCATCGAAAGGGAGTTATGTTTATTTTGGGTAAAACTCATTTTGGAGTTCAGGACATTGGGAATTGAATAAGATAAGAGGGAATTGATGAGGAATTATCAGAATGAAAAACTGCCGGAGGGGGCTGAGTATGTCGGATCAAGTCCGTTGATGACGGAACGAGACGTGTTGAAAGCGATTTTGGAAGCGCACATGGCGCCGAAGGGTAAATGCGGCTATCTGATTGTCGAAAAGGGCAAACTGCAGTTTGTCTGGGAAGATACCGAAGAAGTGTTCGATGCCGCGCCGGGCCATCCGATAGTGATTGGTTCGGAGCGTTATCATCATATAAGGATTACCGGGCGGGTTGTATTCAGGGATGAATTTTACAAAGTGCCGGATACCGGGGTTTACGAAAACGACGCCAGGCGTCCCGCCGAAGAATTCCTGAAACATTGAGTCACCCGGCGCAGTGTTTTATGAAATCATTCTTTCCAATAGGGCGCGATATTTGCTGAAAGCATGGCGATCGGTTATGCCGGATTACTGTTTGCGCGTTTGGGCGATATTCATATAGGTCTTCAATCGCAAGACGAAAATCCAATTCGCAATACTGCTCGTCAAAGTTAAAATTTCAGCCGAGTAGAGTATAAAACATAGATAAGCTCAAAAGGAACTTGTTTTTTTTACGAAAGTAAAAGCAAGAGTTTTCTCGGGATGATGGTTTTGCTGTCGGAAATAGGAGATGACAGCATTTCCGATGTTGTCAAACCGTAATCCGGCCCGCTTCGTCTTTTGAACGGGCCGGCAATATGGCGGGGAACCCGGTCAGCAGTGTAATGGCAGGATATTTTCGTCTATTCGCTGGTCGGGACTCTGCTCAGTGTGAAGCGGAAGACGCTGCCGGCTCCGGGAGCGCTTTCCGCCTTGATTTCACCGCCGTTTTGGCGTACCAGTTCATGGCAGAGGGCCAGGCCCAATCCGGTCCCTGACTCGCCGTTGGTGCCCGGAGTGCTTTTGTTGTAAGCAAAGTCAAACAGCTTCTCCAGCCGTTCCGGAGCGATGCCGACGCCGGAATCCCTGACCGATACCGTAACTTCGTTTTGCGTCGCGGCGGCGGAAATTTCAACTTTTCCGCCGCAGGGGGTGAACTTGATGGCGTTGCAAACGAGATTACGGACAATGGTCATGACCATATTGCGGTTGGCCTTGACAATAATCTCCGGAGCACATTGCAGCGTCACCGCAATTTTTTTCTTGTTGGCCTGAATTTCGATTTCGGTCAGGCATTCCACCAGGCAGTCGCGCAGTAGAAAGTCTTCGGCGATGCAAGTGAGTTCCGACATCTGACTTCTGGCCCAATCGAAAAGGTGTTCAAGCAATTTGAGCCCGGATGCCGATAATTTCTGCTGATCCGACAGATATTCCATGGCTTCCTCGGAATTTCCTTCTTTCAAACTGTCCGCGGCCAGTATCGCCAGTTGGCCCATATTGCCGAGCGGAGAACGAAGGTCGTGGGCGATGATGGAAAAAAGTTTGTCTTTGGAGGCATTGATCTGAGTCAGCCGGGCGTTCTGTTCGATCAACTGCTGGTGCTGCTTGTCGATTTCGCTTTGCTGTTCGACTGTGCGGTTCTTCAACTCCAGTTCGATTGAAACCATTTCCCGGAGCTTGCGGCGGTAGGATTTGACCATGATGTAGACCAACAGGAGCACAATGATCGTCACCAGGCCGCATAGTACCAGATTGATCAGGAAAGATTGGAAGATATTACGAAGCGCGTATTCGTCCGATTTGCTTACCAGCAGTATCCAGTTGAGTTCGGGGATATAGCGGGAGTTGACGTAAAAATTTTGCTTGCCTGCCCTGTATTCCAGGCTGGTGGTCGGAGCGCTGAGGATTTCGGAGGCAATGGTCGAAAAGCCGGGGAGGTCGCCAAGCTTTTTGCCTTCGTTGTCATTGGTGGAAAGAATGATTTTCCCATTCGGCGAGACGAAATTGACGATCCGGTTGAATTTTTTGTGATAGCTTTCGATGATCTTCTTGACATCGCCGACCTTTAGACCGACACCGGTGGCGCCGATATAATTGCCGTTGAAATCGAAAACCTTGTTGTTGACGAAGATGGCCATAGTGTACTGGTTGGCCTGATCGGGATCGACATTGATTTCGTGGTCGGTCCGCATTTGGCGGACGCGGAAATACCAGTGGTCCTGGGCGTTGTCATCTTTGACGGTTTTCAGGATGCCCTTGGATTGGTAGTACCGCCGGGTGCGTTCGGAAACGAAAAAGCTGGTGAAGGTATTGTATTTGCGTTGGGTTTCGGATAGGAACTGGGTGATCTTTTCCGGTTCCGTTTCGCCATTAATGACCCAGTTGCGCAGAAACGAATCGTTGGCCATCAACGAGGAAATGAAGACCGGCGGGAGCAGATCCCGCTGGATTTCGGAATAGATATTGTCGCTGGTGAGCGGCAGTTCGTTGTCGATGATCTGATGGCGCAGCGTCTG
>CALABZ010000080.1 GCA_937888615.1 uncultured Lentisphaeria bacterium
AATACATGCGTTTGATTACCGCGGAACGCTCGCGCATTTCCGGGAGCAGTCCGGCGGCGGCGGGGGAAATGAAATGCAGGAAGTCAGTGAACGCCGGGGCGTCGTTCAGCAATGACCCCTTGACCTTGTCCGGAGTGACGGCGTTGACGTAGGAATCGATTTCTGCCGCCGTATACTTGCTGTATGGAATCATGTTCATGGCTTATACCACGTCGTTGAAAATATCGGACGGCGAAGATGCCGAACCTTTCAGTCCGGCGGCGGCTGGGCCCGCTTTCAGTGCGGTTTCGGCCGCTTCCACCGCGAGGGCGAATGCTTTGCCCATGGCGCCGGGATCGGCGGCGGCGGCGACGGCGGTGTTTACCAGCACGGCGTCCGCGCCGAGTTCGATGGCATGGGCGGCATGGGACGGCAGGCCCAGTCCGGCGTCGACCACAACCGGGACGTTGGACTGTTCGATAATGATTTTAAGCATGGCTTCGGTTTTGATGCCCTGATTGCTGCCGATGGGGGAACCGAGCGGCATGACGGCGTGGCATCCGGCTTCCTCAAGCCGTTTGGCCAGTACGGGATCGGCATTGATATAAGGGAGAACCTTGAAGCCGTCCTTGACCAGCTCCACCGCGGCCAGATAGGTTTCGATGGGGTCGGGCAGCAGGTAGTTGGGATCGGGGTGGATTTCGAGTTTGATCCATTCGTAGCCGGCGGCGCGTCCGAAACGGGCGATCCGCAGGGCGTCGGCGGCATTGCGGGCGCCGCTGGTGTTCAGCAGTACCGTAACCCCGGCGGGGATGGCGCTGAGGATATCGTCGTCTTTCCGGGTGACGTCGACCCGGCGCATGGCCACCGTCACCATTTCGGTGCCGGAGGTTGCGATGGCTTGGGCCAATGCCCCGGCGGATGAAAATTTGCCGGTGCCGAGGAACACCCGCGACTTGAATTCTTTATCCGCGATAACTAAAGGTTTCATGATGACAATCCTGTTAATTAAATTCAATAACATACCATGAATGGCTGAAAAGTCAATAATATATCTTGCAATACTTGCAATAATCGATAGGTGAATGTATCTTAATAGACTAGTTTTCAAGGAGCACGCATGGCTATAGAAAAAATACGCGATAACATCGACAGAATCGACCGCGAAATCGTAAAGCTGCTGAATGAGCGCTACGAGAGCGTGGCGGAGATCGGAAAGCTTAAACAGACCGGGAATTCCCCGGTTTATGTGCCGGAACGTGAAAAACGTGTTCTGGACATGGTTTGCGCCGTCAACTCCGAGTTTAAAGGCAAAGTCAAACCGGAAACGCTGAAAGCGGTTTACCGGGAAATCATGTCCGGCGCCATTAACCTGGAATCGCCGGTGAAGGTTTCATTTCTGGGCCCTTGCGGAACGTTTTCTCATGAGGCGGCGCTGCAGCGGTTCGGCCATAGCGTACAATTGCTGGAGGCTCCGAGCATCGCGGCGGCGTTCAATGACGTGGAAACCGGGCGCGCCGATTACGCCTGTGTACCGGTGGAGAACAGCACCGAGGGCGCCGTCAGCTATACGCTCGACACGCTCGTGAATTCCTCGGTCCTGATCTGCGCCGAAATGAATGTATCAATTCATCACAACCTGATGGCCCGTTGCGGCAAAGACAAAATCCGCCGGATTTACAGCCATGAACAGATTTTCGGCCAGTGCCGCAATTATCTGGCGGCGAATTTCCCGAATGTCGAGCAGATCGTGGTGAGCAGTTCCTCACGTGCCGCCCGGAAAGCCGCGGACGAAGCCAACGCCGCCGTAATCGGCGGACAGATTGCCGCCGAGGTCTTTTCGCTTTATGTGCTGGATCGGAATATTGAAGATTTTGCGCACAATACCACGCGCTTTTTTGTGATTTCGCGTCAACAGCCGGCGCCGACCGGAGATGACAAGACGTCGCTTTGTTTCGCGATGGAAGACCGGATCGGGGCGCTGTATGACGTATTGGAACCTTTCAAACGCCGCAACATCATGATGACGATGATCGAAAGCCGTCCAATGAAGAACGGATCATGGCAGTATTGCTTTTTTGTTGATATCCTCGGACATCGCGAAGACCCGGAAATCAAGAACAGCCTGGATGAAATGGCCTGCGGCTGTCGGATGTTCAAAATTCTCGGCAGTTATCCGCGAAATGTTTGATATTCGGGAACTGGCGATATATATTGTTAATGAATTTGAATAATGGGGAATGATGTTCTCCCCCGGTGAAAGCCGAAACCGCGATTTACGCTGATGACTTCTGCTTGATGTAGGGTTGTCGGCGTTTTTTTTCGATCATGAAAGTAAAAAAGATGCAGAGCATCTGTACCGCACCGTGCCGTACCGAAGTGTCTTTATTTCATGATCGCAAGAGCGTGCACGGTGTAAGAAAAGGATGATGAAATCATGTTGACGAGTCTGGCTTATATTTTCCTGGTCGGAATGCCATGCGCCTGGATTTTTAAAAAACTGGGTCTGCCCGGTTTCCTCGGTATGTTGTTGGCGGGAATGTTGTTGGGCCCGCCCGTGTTGGGCGTACTTGATGATTCGCTCCTGAATATTTCCGCCGACCTGCGGCAGGTGGCGCTGGTGGTGATCCTGACCAGGGTCGGATTGTCGCTGGACCTGAATGACTTGAAAAAAGTCGGACGTCCGGCGGTCCTGATGTGCTTCGTTCCCGCCACGTGCGAAATTGCCGGCATCATGTTGTTGGCGCCGTCCCTGCTGGGCGTATCGCTGTTGGACGCGGCAATCATCGGCGCAGTGGTGGCCGCTGTTTCCCCGGCGGTAGTCGTCCCCCGAATGCTTCACCTGATGGAACAGGGATATGGAAAAGAAAAAAGCATTCCGCAGTTGATCATGGCCGGGGCTTCGGTGGATGATGTTTATGTGATTGTGCTGTTCACGACTTTTGTCGGGATGGCGGCCGGGCAGGGGTTTTCAGCCATGAAAATTATGCAGGTGCCGCTGGCGGCGGCCTGCGGCATCGCCGCCGGATGCGCGGTCGGCTGGGGCTTGGTCAAGTGGTTCCGGCGTTTTCATATGCGCGACACAGTCAAGGTGCTGATCGTGCTCAGTATCTCTTTCCTTTTCATCGCTTTCGAAAAGACGAAACTGATCCCGTTCGCCGGATTGCTGGCCGTGATCGGGTGCGGGATCATGATCCTGAAACTTTATCCGGAACTCGCACAGCGTCTGGCGGCCAAATTCGGCAAGCTCTGGGTGGGGGCCGAAATCCTGTTGTTCGTCCTGGTGGGGGCGGCGGTGGACCTTCGTTATGCGGCGGCGGCCGGGGGAATGATTATATTGGTGGTGGTGGGTGCGCTACTTTGCCGGATGGCCGGTGTGTGGGGATGCCTGCTTGGAACCCGGCTGAACAGGCGTGAACGGCTGTTCTGTATGCTGGCCTATATTCCGAAAGCGACGGTACAGGCGGCGATCGGGGCGGTGCCGCTCGGCATGGGGCTCGGATGCGGGCGAACGGTGCTTTCGGTGGCGGTGATTTCGATTGTTCTGACCGCGCCGCTGGGAGCGCTGGCGATTGACCGGACTTGCAAAAAATTATTGAACGGCTAGATTAATAATAAGGAAAAGGCATTGAGGCCTTTCCAAATCGGGAGGATGGAATATGAGAAAGACAAACATGATCCTGATAATGATTATTATGACCTTGATTGTCGTTCTGGTGGCGGGGGCCGTGACCACTTCACAGGATTACAGCGACCGGATGCCCCGGTTCATTCTGTTCAGCGGCGAAACCTGGACCGGTACCACCAATGTCGGGCAGAATAAAAATTATATCCTGCGGATGGATACCTTGAACAGCAATACGGACTATCTGGATATCAACAACAGCAAATGGCGGAAAATATCGGACTGAACCGTTGTTTCCGGCTCGCGGTATTTCAAATCGGGGTACAGTGGAGGAGAGATCCGGGGGCTGTACCTGAAGCTCAATCAAATTTTGCATAAAAAGAACTATTATCGGAAAAAAAGGCTTGCCTTATGGCTGTTTTTATGCTAAGTTTACAGATAGTTTAGTTTTTATATTGCAAGCAACATAAAAGAACGGTTCCTGGATCAATGCGTTTTCAGTGTCCATTATGTCACAAACTGGTTGCAGTGGATGACTCCCAGATGGGGAATCAGGTACAGTGCGGCCATTGCAACGAAGTAGTTTCCGTGCCCCCGTCACGTTTCGCCACCGGCGCCGTAATCGCCGACTTTGTGATTATGAAAGAGATCGGGCGTGGCGGCATGGGGGTGGTTTATCTTGCCCATCAGATTTCGCTGGATCGCCCGGCGGCCCTGAAAATCCTGCAGGACAGTTATGCGAATGACGCCGAATTCGTCGTCAATTTCATCAAGGAAGCCCGGCTGGCGGCCAAATTGAACCATCCGCATATCGTGCAGGCCTACGCGGTAGGGGAGGACGAAGGCGTTTTTTATTTCGCCATGGAGTATATCGACGGCGAAACCATGAAATCGGTGCTGCGCCGCGAAAAAGTGATCCCGGTCGATCAGGCCGTGACGATTATTCAGCAGGTGGCCGAGGCGCTTGACTGCGCATGGAAAGAGCAGAAACTCGTCCATCGCGACATCAAGCCCGACAATATCATGCTGACCCGCAAAAATCAGGCGAAACTGGCCGACCTCGGACTTTCGCAGGTGGCCGACGACGGTGACGACGAGGACAGTGACGAAGTCATGGGCACTCCCCAATATATCAGTCCTGAACAGTTGACCGGGGCCCCGGTGGATATTCGCAGCGACATTTACAGTCTGGGCGCCACATTCTACCAGTTCGTTACCGGCCGTTTTCCGTTCGAAGGGCGCAACGGCAATGAAATCGCCCGGAAACATCTCGAAGCCGAACTTGTTCCTCCGCAGCAGGTGAACCCCGATGTCCCCGAAGCCGTGGGGCAGATCATCTGCAAAATGATGAAGAAAAATGTCAATGAGCGTTATCAGGACGCCGAGTCGCTGGTGGAAGACCTTCGAGTATTGCGGCGCGGCAAAACCGGCGGTACGCTCCCGAAAGTTTTTTCCACACAGACCACTTCAGTGCCGCGCCCAATGCTTCCCAGCGGTGGTACGGCCTCCTCTGTTAATTTGTTGAAACTTAAGCCGAAAGACGAATCGGAGTCCCCGAAAGTCGTCCCGGTTCCCGGTAAGTCGACCATCAGCCTGAAACGGAATGAACCCGCGAAAGCCGCCGAACCGGAACCGCCCGTACCCGCGTCGGAAACTGAAACCAATTCCCCCACAGAAGGGATTAAAGCTATTTTCGATCCCGGCAAAAATACCAATACCCAGACGAATAACAACCTGGTTCTCGATCCGAAAGGAGTTGAAGACCTGAAAGATTTCCGCCCGCGTCGTAAAATCAGGCGGATTACGCTGTTTGTCATCAGCATGGTGCTTTTGGCCGGCGTCGGTGTGATTTTCTATCTGTATCTTCAGCAGGAGGGTTCTGCCCCGCCGCCTGTTTTGCCTGACCCGGATAATGGGACTTCCCCGGCCACCGACAGCTATGTGACGAAAATCGACGAGCTCCTGGCGAGTTTAAAAGCGAAGCCCGCCGAAGAATTGTCGTTCCTGAACCATGTAGAAGAGTTTTTCGCCAAATATCCCGAACCGAAGACTCCGGATCAGGCGAATAAGCTGGCCTCGTTGCTGGCCGCCTATGTGGATATCGACAATCGTCTGCGGGTCGAACCGGCCCGCCAGAAAGCCCGCGTCCAGCATGAGGCTAATATCGCGGCTCTTCGTAAAAGCGAGGAAGACCTGGCCCGTCAGCAGCGCCAGTTGAAAGAAGAGCAGGAGCGTCTGCGCAAAGAACAGGAACAGTACCGCAAACAGTTGGCGGAAGAACAGCGCCAGCAGCGGGTGAAGGATGATAAATACATGGCCGCCATCCGGGCTGTCCGGGCTGTGGCGCCGTATTACTTGACCACGTTGATTGATGCGGGCAAGAATGCCGAAGCGGATGCCCTGATCGTCCGGGTCGGCCAGGAACTCAATAATATTCAGACCTCCACGCCCGCTGTTCTTCAGGCGGACAAGGAGTTGCGGAGTTATTTGAGCGAATTGAATGCCGAACTCAAAAAAGCCCACGAATACAACACGCTGCTTTACAACAGCGGCAATGCCTTGAAGAGTATGCAGATTGAGGCCCGTATCGATAAGGAACGTCAGTTGCTCCAGGTAAACAGCGTCCGCAATAGGACCATTTATGCGGTGGATGTCATTTCCGGGAAGAATGTCGAGCTTAAATTTGATGAACTCGACCCGGCCCTGCTGGACATGATCATCGGCCGTATCGAGCGCCGCAGGCAGATCAAGGATTTGAAGTTTTATGCCCGGCTTTATGATCATGTGCCGCCCGATGCCCCGCCGCCCAATAATTTCTGGAGAAAAGAATTGAGAAATTACCAGGTCAACTATGACCAGGAAAAACAAAAGGGCGCCTCGGAACTGGTTCTCCCAAAAATTTGATGGAGAAACAGCATGAAATGGATTCATTTTTCTGATCCGCACGCCGGAGGAGCGGCCGAAGATTGGATGGCGTACTTCGACAAACGTTGGGTGGGCGCCTTCAACTACCGTTTCCGCAGACGCTTCCAGCATGATCTCGGGCTGTTGGAAAAGGCGGTCCGCTATACTCTGGACAATCCGCCCGACCTCGTTGTCTGTACCGGCGACCTGACTTCGACCGGACAGCCCGGAGAGTTTCGGCAGTCGCTCGACATCATGCGTCCGCTGACCGAGGCGGGAATTCCGATGCTTTACGTGCCGGGCAATCATGACTGTTATGTGAAACGGCGCAAATGCATTGATGCAGTCAATCGGGCGGTTCATGTCCTGTGCGATTATGAGTTGAAAGACCTGCCGCTGGTACGCCATATCGGCGGCATTGATTTTATCCTTGTTCACGAGAGCCGCCCGACGAACCTGATTTCGTCCTGCGGATATCTGACCCGGGCGGCGAGCGATTTCGTGGTCGATTACTGTAATAGCCCCAAAAACTGCCCGCGGGTCATCGTCGGCCATTACCCGCTGATCGAGGAACATCCGCTGTGGCGGATTCGCCATCGTCTCTGGGGTCAGAAACAGGTGGTGGAGTTGCTGGAACGCAAGGTCATTGACGTTTCGTTGTGCGGGCATATTCATCGGCCGTTTGCCAAGGCGGATGCCGACGGGCGCGGCGAATACAGCGCCGGTTCGGTTACGCGCAACGGCACGATGGCGGAAATGGAGTATCTGGCGGACCGCGATGTTTTCATCCGGCGCCGGATTGATCTGCATTAGGAGGTAATGAATGAAGTTTTTCAGGAAAAGGGATTTTTACCTGTTGCTGGCCTTTACCGGGCTGATCCTGGTGGGGACGATTTTTCTGAAGATGCCGTTTGTGGCGCATCAGGACGGTGTGAGCTGGAAAGATGCGTTCTTTACCTCGCTGGCCTCGGTCTGTGTGACCAATATGTGCAATTTGTCGACCAGCGGGTTCAATATTCCCGGCCAATTGGTGGTGCTGGGGCTGATTCAGATTGGCGGGTTGGGGATGATGGTGATTGCGGCTTCGATCATCATCGCGTTGGGCCAGGGAATTTCCGACGACAGCCAGATGGCATTGGGGAGCAGCCGGCACCTTCTGCCGGGAGAACTCGAAAATCTGATTCGCACCATTGTCGTCTACACGTTCACCATCGAAGGGGTCGGGATGATATTACTGACGGGCGCTTTCATGTTCGGGCACGGCATGGACTTTCGGAGCGCGTGCTACAACGGATTGTTTCATTCGGTATCGGCGTTCTGCAACGCCGGTTTTACGCCGTTGCCGCATAATCTGATCGGAGTGAACAGCCTGATCAAGATCGTGATTTCATTTCTGATTATCGCGGGTGGGCTTGGTTTTTATGTAATTTTCGACCTGCTTGAAGCGGTGCAGCCGCTGTTGAGGTGCCAAACACTGCGGAAGCGGTGTACGCAATTGTGGTGATCGCGTCGGTGGTGCTGATTGTCGGCGGGTCGTTGTCCATCAAAGTGCTGGAATACGATTCGATGTCCTGGCTGGATTCGTATTTCATGGCGGTATCGGCCAGGAGTGCGGGATTTATCTCGTATGAGCCGATCAATATGAATGCGGGATCGCTGATCGTCCTGATCTGCCTGATGCTGATCGGCTGTTCGCCGAATTCGACCGGCGGCGGCATCCGTACTACCGGGATCGCCATGATTTTTCTGGCGGTGTTCAATGCGTTCAAAGGCAATGCCCGGCTGCTGCTGTTCAAGCGCGAAATTCCGTTGCGCTATGCGTTGCGGGCCTTTGCGGTGGCGCTGGCGTTCCTGTTGATTTCATCGTTGTCGGCGCTGATGATTTCAACGATCTACAACATTTCGTTGAAGACCGTCGGCTTCGAGGTTATTGCCGCGATTTCCAATGCGGGGATGCCGCTGGATTTCAATGAAAGCGAGTTCCTGCCGGTCAGGATTCTGATGGCGGGCTGTATGTTTGTGGGGCGGATCGGGCCCCTGACGATTTTTCTGTTTTTCCTGCGCGAAAAACGTAATAGCCGCTTGTCTTATCCGCAGGAACAGGTTATCTTAGGTTAAAAAGGAGAATTCGGTTATGAAAGGTAGTTTTGCCATCATGGGATTGGGTATATTCGGTTCGAAACTGGCCATTGATCTCAGCCATAGCGGGCATTATGTGGTGGCGGTGGACATTGATCCGGCGGTGATTGCCGAAATCAAAGATAAAGTGTCCACGGCGATCATCGCCGATGTCAGCAACGCGGATACCGTGAAGGAACTCGACGTCAGCAAATTCAATACGATCGTGTTGAGCATGAGCGGACACTTCGAGAACCAGATTATCGCCCTGACTCTGCTGAAACAGGAGGGGGCGGTGAATGTGATCGCCAAAGCCCAGTCGCCGCTCCAGAAACGGATTTTGTTACGTCTGGGGGCGGGCGAAGTCATTCTGCCGGACTTCGATGTGGCCGAGCGTTATGCCAAACGACTCTCAATGAGCAACATTACCGATATGCTTGACTTCAAAGGCGGCACCATCGCCGACGTGACCGTGCCGGAAGGCATGGGCGGACATTCCATTCGTGAGCTTGACCTGCGTAACCGATTCAATGTCACGGTCTTGCTTATCAGCAAGCCCGGCGAGGAGAACCGCACGGTCTGGAGCCCGGATATTATACTGGAAACCGGCGACAAGCTGACGATTTTCGGTCAGGAAAAAGAGATCGTCAAAGCATTCCAGGGGTAGGGGCATGGCTGAACCGTTCAATCTGGTTCTGGTGCACCCCGAAATTCCGCAGAATACCGGCGGCATCGGACGGCTCTGTGTTTCCACCGGTTCGCGGCTGCACCTGATCAAGCCGCTCGGGTTTTCGCTGGACGACCGTTATGTCAAGCGGGCCGGAATGGATTACTGGCCGCATGTCGAATTGACCCTGTATGAAAACTGGACGGAATTCCTGGAGCGCAATCCCGGCGCGGAACTTTACTTTTTCAGCACGAAAACGGACCGGAGCTTCTGGAAATGCGAATACCGTCCCGGTTCATTCCTGGTATTCGGCAATGAAGGTTCCGGCCTGCCGCCGCATTTTTACGTCGACTATGCCGACCGCATGTACACGATCCCGATGACCGGCTCGTTTTTCCGCAGCCTGAATCTGGCGAATTCGGCGGCAATCGCCCTTTATGAAGGGCTCCGCCGTCTTGCCCTCGGTTAACGCCGGTGCGGCGAGAAATTTACAACATTCCGGAAAGGAATCCGGAAATGGATTTGGAAAATGGTGAATGAATGATTATATTATACCGATTAATTGGTTGTAACTGCGAAACTGAACAGGAAATCGAATGGGCGGACATTTATTGAAAATTCCGGTACTGCTGGTGCTTGCTCTGCTGTCGTTCGGGGCGTATGCCACCGATGCCGAAGCAAATATCAAATACCAGGACGGATTGAAGCAAAGTGAAAAGAAGAATTTCTACGACGCGGCCAAGCTGTTTCTGGATGCCGAATTCATGGCCGATACCGTCAGTTTGAAGGCCAATTCCGTCAAGGCCGCCGCCGAAGCCTATCGCAAAGCCCGGGTTCTTTATAAAGAATTCGAATGCGTGGAAAAATTATTGTCGAGTTATCCCAGCCTGATTGATTTTCAGAGCATGATCGAGCGTGAATACGAGATCGGCGAACAGTTCTTCGCCGGGCATCGCGATCCCGCCTACTGGTCGTTGCGTTGGATTCCGTGGCTGAAAGGTTCCGACCGCACCGAGGAAATCTATACCAAAGTGATCAAGCGGGCTCCTTTTGCGACTCAGGCCCCGGTGGCCCAGGTCCGGCTGGCCGCGCTGATGATCGACAAAGGCCAGCCCTCCCAGGCGTTGAAATACCTGCGCGAAGTGATCGAGAAACATCCCGATTCGCCGGCCTGTAAATATGCTTATCTCGAATTGGGAACCGCTCTTTTCGAGCTTTCCCAGAAGGGCGACGGGGACGGCAAGTACAATCAGGAATGTATCCGGGTATTGAAGGACTTCATGAAAAAATATCCCGACGCGCCCGAATGCGACTGGGCCGCCCGGACGATTCTCAAATCGAAAGACATCGCGGCAAACCGGATTCTCGGTCTCGCCAAATTTTATGACCGGATCGGGCGTCCGGACCCCGCCGAGCGCTATTTGAACAATGTCCTGCGGGAATATCCCGATACCCAGGCCGCCAATGCCTCCGAAGCGTTGTTGGCAAAGATGGACAAGACGTTTGCTCCGGAATCGTTCCGCCCTGAAATCGAAAGCCGGATTCCCTCTTTTACCAACATTCCGATCCCGGAGGAAAGCTCCGAAATCATGGTGGTGCCGGAGAACAGCGGCGGCAAATGGCTGCTTCCCGTCCGGGATCTGGGACTGGGCAAAGTTCAGGAATATCGCAAAGAAGCGGAGGAAAAATGAAATCGGTATCTTTTATCTGCTGCATGGCCGCGGCGTTTCTTTTCATCAGCGGCTGTGGTTATCATATCGGCTATCTCGGACATCCGCAGATCAAGTCCATCGCCGTTGCGCCGGTCACCAACCAGACCACGGTTTACAATGTGGCCGCGGAAATGCGCGCGATGCTGGCCGAACAGTTTAATGTCGACGGCACTTATAAGCTGGAGAATCTGCGCAATGCCGACTGTATTCTCTATGCCAATGTCCTGAATTTTACCACCACCAAGGTTACGGACACCTCCGATGAAGACGAAGTCGTATTCCGGGTTGTCGAGTGGCAGGCTACCGTGAACGTTGAGTTTACGGTGATTATTCCCGGCCGCAAAGAGCCGGTCATCAAGAAACGGGCCGTTACCGGGTCGTGTCTGTTCCAGTCCACCGGCGACATGGAGACAAGCCGCCGGAACGGGGCGCGACTGGCCTGCCGCCAGGCCGCCGTAACCATCGTCCAGTACACGACCGAAGCCTGGTAAGGCCCGATGAGAGCCGTTCTTACCGCTTTGATGCTTTGTCTGGCCGGGTTGGGGTGCCGTACTTACCATAACGGCGTTCCGGTGCGGGAGGCCTTGGTTGAGCCGAATGCGTACAACCTGAAATACAAGTACGGCGGCAAAATGAGCGATCTCCGTTACATCACCATTCATAATACCTGGAATTCCGCTCCCGCACAGCGTGAACGGGATTATCTGAACAACCGCCCCGACAAAGTATATATTTCTTATCATTTCGTCGTTGACGAACAGGGGGCGATCCAGACCATGCCGCTGGACGAGTGCGCATGGCACGCCGGTGACGGACGCGGCCCGGGAAACCGGAACAGCCTGGGGATCGAGATCGCCCGCAGCCGCTGTTATGGACGGGACGAACAACTTTACCGGCAGGCCGAAGAGAATGCCGTAAACCTTATCGCCTGGCTGTTGGACCGCTACAAACTTTCCGTGGATGATCTGCGCATGCACAAAGATTGGAGCGGCAAGAAGTGCCCGCACCGTATTCTCGAAGAAAATCGCTGGGACGAATTCAAGGCCCGCGTCGCCGTTTCGCTTTATAACCTGCAGCGCTGACGGTTACTGTTTGACGGGAACTTCGATGATTCGTTCGATGCCGTTGCGGTTCATGATCAGCCGGAATTTATGGATCGCGGATTTTTCGCCCATGCCGTAACGCAGGATCATGTTCAGGTGGTAAACCCCGGTGCCTTCAACCGTTTTCCAGTTGTCGCCGTCAAGGATGAAAAGATGGCGTTCCGGCTGGCTCATGACCCGCATGAAATGCGACATGTTGTAACGGACAATGTCATTGATGCCGTCCACCTTGAAGTCGCTCCAGATGGTCTGACAATTCTTGTTGCGGATCTTGATCCGTTTTTTGGCGTAAATGACTTCTTCGTCGCTGCCGTTCTCAAGAAGCGCACTGATCTGGTCTTTGTCGCGGGCGGCCCGGATTTTTTCAGGAACCTTGGATTTTTTCAGGAAGCCCATGAAGCTTTTTGATTCGCCGATCTTCCGGTCGAGGTCGTCACGCAGGATGGTTTTATAATCGTAATAATGACTGCGGACCCAATCCACGAAAAATGAACGCGAAGATTCTTTCATCCTCTCGCGGATGATATAAGCGACGACGGCGGTGAGGACGACCCACCAGGCCAGGCCGTCCTGCCTGAACGCCTGAGCCCCCAGCAGTACGATCGTGGCGATGGCCATGGCCAGTCCGGCGGCGACGTTGATTGCAAATTTTTCGGCCCACTTACCATCGTCGATGTTTTGGGTACGGATATAGAGGATGCTCCCCATGATCTTTTTCAGCATCCGCATCCGGTAAATGAACGTTTCATTGGTTGAATTTTCCCGGACGATTGTCGGATAGCCGGCGGAAAAACGATAAGCGTTTCCAACCCTGATCTCTTCGATGATTTTACGGCGCAACTCTTCATTTTCGGGAAGACCGGCCTGGCGGCCCCCATCAAGCATTTCGAGTAATTTGAATAGATAGTATTCGGAAATAATCCCAATGTATTCATCGGAGAAATTGAACAGGGTTTTTTTGTCATGGTCCAGCGTATTGAAACCGGTAATATCCCGGAGAAGGTGAAATTTCTCATGGAGTGCCGCCAGGGAGTCGGTCATCAGGGTAGCTTCGCTGTTCCGGTGGTCCGGTTCCCGGATATTTCCGATACGTTCGATTTCATCGCGGAGGGCGCTTTTCAGGATGGAACAGAACATGCGGAACCGGTAATCATAATTCTCAACAATGCTTGGATTCATCCGGTCCTCGATCAATCGGAGGATGGCGTCCCGGGTTTTCTCCAATGGGGAATCTTCTCCTGAAACGATATCCGGCAACATGAAAGCCGGTGTTTTAAACCGGATGTAGGCGGTGCTGTCGCGGTAGAATTTTTCCTTCTCATAGGTCTTGCTGTTGATCTGGAGATTGGCAGGAAGGAAGATAAAGGTTTCCACCACATATTCGGTGTATTCCTGATCCAATTGCAGGGGATAGGTATATTTGATTTCAAACTGATCTTTGTCGCGGATAGTGATCCGCTCACGCACACTTTCCATAATATTCTCTTTCGTCTAACCTATAAAAGATAACCTCAAAAATCGGAAATGCAAGTTGTTTATTGCGAATCAATGCCACCGAAAGCGTAATTACGTCTGTTTTGTGCTGGAAATGAGCGGCGCACGAGGTGGCGGAAGGAAAAAAACGGTCCCCTGATTGCATTTTTTACAGCCGATGATATATTCAGGGGAATTGCCATTTTTCAGGTGTTCGAATATCAGGAAAAAGTTGTCATGAAAATCCCTCCGACGATTGTGAAGCCCGCTCTTCTTGTCATTGCCGGGCTTGTTTTGTTCATGCTGCCCGGTTTGAAATTACCGTATCTGGACCGGGATGCGGATGTGTATTTTGCCGACGCGGTTGCAAAGGCGGGGATCTCCTACGGCATTTGCCGGGCCGTCAACGCTTCGGTATCGGTCATAAAAGAGTCACAGGTCCATGTCGCTCCGGCGGGCAACGGGGTATCGCTGGCGGTGGGGCAGATTCTTGACCCGCTGGATGACATCACCGAACGGACGTCCGATATTTTGGTTACGGCCATTGTCTCGCTCGGCATTCAGAAGATCCTATACGAACTGGGGGTTGAGTTCGCTCCGGCCATGGCGGGGATCGTCCTCATCGCATTGGCGATCTGTTCTTTCTGGCGGGGAGGGCGCGCGGAGGCATTGCGCAGGCTTATTTTGCGGGGGGTTATCCTTATTGCGGTGGCGCGTCTGTGCCTGCCTGCCTCTTCCGTCATCAGTTCCTTTCTGGCCGATCATTATTTTACTCCGAGAATCGCGGAGGCCCAAAGCGGGCTTCAACTCAATTCTCCTGAGATGGAACGCCTGAGGGATATGCATATACCGGAGTCTTCCAGTCCCTGGGAGATGATTCGGAACAGTGCCGGCTTCATCAATACGAAACTGTCCGACCTGAGAGCGGTGTTGGCGACGATCAATAAAGAAACGATAACGAATATGGTGTCCGCACTTCTGGAACTATCCTATCTGTATGTGGCTTTTTTCATGATTCAGATCATTTTGCTGCCGTTGGGGATTTTCTGGGTGCTGGTGCGCGCGGCCAATACGCTTTGCTGGGTCAATATTCCGGAGGGGCTGCTGCGTCGGAAGAAAAATGGTCAGGAGTAGACCGTGAAAATCCGGGCACAAAAAAACCCCGGCCGCAGGACCGGGGTTTGCAATATACATTGCCGGAAAAATTATTCAGCTTTGGCTTCTTCAGCTTCGGCTTTAACTTCTTCCTTGGGCGCTTCGGTTTCAGCCGCGGCTTTCTTGTCAGGAGCCTTGCGGGCCTTCTTCGGAGCGGCGGCCTTTTCAGTCTTTTCGACTTCTTCGACCTTTTTGGCTTTCTTCGGCTCGGCAGCATCGTTGTTGGTGAGCTGGAGCATGCACATTTCGGCGCTGTCGCCCTGGCGGAATCCTAAACGGATGATGCGGGTATAGCCGCCGGGACGGCCTTCGAAAGACGGAGCGATTTCATCAAAGAGTTTCTTGACGGCCGTTTTGTCGCGCAGATAGGAAACCGCGAGACGGCGATGATGCAGGGAACCCTTTTTGCCGAGGGTGACCATGCGGTCAGCCATACGGCGTGCTTCTTTGGCCTTGACGACTGTCGTTTTGATAGTGCCCGATTCGAAGAGGCTGCTGACCATATTGGCGAGCATGGCCTTGCGGTGGGCGCTGGTACGACCGATCTTAAAAGTATGTACGCGATGGCGCATTATTTCCCTCCATTCGCTTCGGCTTTAAGGCGTTCGGCCTCTTTTTCCAAAGCAATGATCATATTGTCGCTGAAAGTCATACCAAGCGACAAATTAAGGTTATCGATTTTTTCTTTGATTTCATCGAGCGACTTTTTCCCGAAGTTACGGTACTTGAGCATCCGACTTTCGGTTTTGGTGGCAAGTTCGCCGATGATCTTGATGTTGGCATTGTTCAGGCAGTTCATGGCGCGGACCGAGAGGTCGAGCACTTCCACATCTTGCGACAATACCTTGTAGAGTTTCAGTTCTTCTTCGGTCAGGAGCGAAACAGCGTCCTTTTCCGCGGGCATGCCGCCCAGGAACGGCTGCAGGTGTTCTTTCAGAATCCGGGCAGCTTCTTCGAGGGCATCTTTCGGGGCGATACGTCCGTCGGTCCAGAGTTCCAGTTCGAGACTGTCCATTTCAGTTTCTTCACCGACACGGGCGGCGCCGACTTTGTAGTTGACGCGGGTGACGGGGCTGAACAGGCAGTCGATCGGAATGGTACCGGCGGCCCGGGGAGCGGTCTGCTTCTCGGCGGGGAGATAACCCTTGCCGGTGATGACATCGATTTCGGCCCGGAACGGAACGTCCTTGTCCAGCGTACAAATCACCTGTTCGGGATTCAGGACTTCGGCGGTGCCATCGGTGAAGATATCGGCGGCGGTTACGGGGCCGCTCTTGTCTTTCTTGATTTCAAACGTCTTGGTTTGTTCGCTGTAAAGCGCAATCCGAACGTGTTTGAGGTTTAGGACGATTTCCGTAACGTCTTCGACCACGTTGGGCAAACTGGCGAACTCATGGGACGCACCGTCAATCCGCACCGCACAAATAGCCGCTCCTTCCAGAGAGGACAAAAGCACCCTGCGCAACGAATTGCCGAGGGTATGACCGAAACCGCTTTGAAACGGAGCCGCAGTGAATTTCGTATACCGATTAGTGGCGGTTTCCTCATCCATTACGATGGAGTGAGGCATCGGAAAACCTGATGCAGCAGTCATTATGATTCCTCCAAAATATATTTGCAGTTGGTTAACAAACTAAATTACCTATCCTCTTGGATCCTTATGAGCGGCGACGCTTCGGAGGACGGCAGCCGTTGTGCGGGACCGGAGTGGTATCCTTGATGGCGATCACTTCCATGCCGGTGGAGGCGATCCCCCGGACTGCGGATTCGCGTCCGGCGCCGGGCCCTTTGATGCGGACCTCGACTTCCTTCATGCCGAGCGCCTGAGCCTTTTTGGCGGCGTCGACTGCGATAACCTGAGCGGCGTAAGCGGTGCTCTTGCGGGAGCCCTTGAAGCCGTTCTTGCCGCCGGAGGACCAGCAGAGCGTGTTACCGTGGAAATCGGTGAAGGTAACTTTGGTATTGTTAAAAGTAGCGTTGACGAAAGCAATGCCGGCTGGAACGGAGCGACCGCCTTTGCGACGGACGACTTCTTTGACTTCCGTAGCGGCGCCGCTGTCCAGAGGAGAGACCTCCGGAGCGCTTGCTTCCGGCGGGGCCTGAGTCTTAATTTCTTCAGACATATGATATTAACCCTTTTTTCTGTTCTATTCTTTCTCTTGACACCTGACGGCGGCTTAGTTGGAAGCAGCCAGACGACGCTGAGTTTTGTCACGGATGGCACCGACTGTCATCTTACGACCCTTACGCGTTCTGGCGTTGGTCTTGGTGCGCTGTCCGCGGACCGGCAATTTCTTCTTGTGACGGAGGCCCCGATAGGAACCGATGGACATCAGGCGGCGAATGTCATTGGCAAGCATCCGGCGCAGATCGCCTTCGACGACCATTTCGTGCTGGAGCAGGTTGACGATGGCACCGATCTGTTCCTGAGTCAGGCTTTCCGCCCGCAGGTCGGCCGGAATATCCAGTTTGGTGATAATTTCTTTTGCCTTGGCCGGACCTATACCGTAAATATACTGCAAGGCAAACTCAATCCGTTTCTTTCCGGGAATTTCGACACCGATAATACGTGGCATATGGCAATTCCTTCCTTAACCTTGTCTCTGTTTATGGCGGGCATTGCGCGAGCAGACAATCCGCACGACGCCGTTCCGTTTGATAACCTGGCAGTATTCGCATCTGCGTTTAACCGATGCTCTCACTTTCATATTCGTAATCTCCTGGTTTTCATTAACCTTTTTCCGCGCAGCTCTTTACGTGATTTTCTTCTATGGCCGCACATAAATAACACTTCCGGCTCCCGACCACGTAGCGGTGTGGAATGTAGATACAAGTCGAGATACAGGAACTATTAATATAGTCGTAAAGTGCAAAGAATCAAGCGGGAAAATTTTTTTTTCAATTTTTTATCGATTCGGAGCGCCAGGGGATTGATTTTTGTTATGCTTTGATGTATAATTATAACAAAACATAACAAAAAGCGAAGAATGCCTGAATTAGTCATATCACGTACCAAGAGTCAACAGGTCAGCAACTATCTGGAGGAAAAAATCCGTTCCGGCCAGTTGAAACACGGCGAACGCCTCCAGACTGTCCGCGAACTGGCCGCGCTGTTCAATGTCAGCACCATCGTCGTCAATTCCGCCTATGACGAGCTGGAAAAGAAGAATCTGGTGGAGCGCTGCGGCCGCCGCGGTGTATTCGTGAACGACCCGGGGAAAAAGACGAAATGCTTCCTGGTGATCAATTACAGTGCGTTCGGGTCGATTGAATACTCAGCTACCTATATCCTGCCCGCGTTCAAGGCCAGATGCATTTCGCTGGGGATTCAGACGGAAGAGGTGTATGGGGATTTCCTGCGCAACGGCAATGTCCGGGAGTTGATCCGCCAGTTTCGCGAGCAGTCTTATGACGGCGCACTTCTGATCGGTAGCGGTTATGTCGGAAATGAACAGGAAGTCATCATCCTGCAGGAACTTGGCATTCCGGTCCTGATTCCCCATGCCCCCAGGAAAGAAGCGGAAAATCTTGGGTTCAGCGGTTTTTATACGAATGACCGGCAGGCGTGGTTTGACGCCATGAAATTATTGGTCGAGCGCGGTTACCGGAAAATCGGTGCGCTTGGTACCTGTCGCCCTGATTTCAACAGATGCATTTTGCGCTGTGGCGACGGACAGACCCATTTGCAGATGTTGCACTCGTTAGGGGTTGACGGCAGTGATGAGGCGATTTGTTACCTGACCTATGGCGACCCGAAACAGTTTCAGGAGAAATTGGGACAGTGGCTCGGAGATGGCGGGAAATTTGATGCAATCATGTGTTTTTCGGATTTTTACGCGCTCCGGCTATATGAATATTGCAAAAATCATGGTATCCGGATCCCGAAGGACCTGGCGGTGACCGGATTCTGTGGTTATCCTGGCGGCAATCTGCTGCAGCCGGGTTTGTCTACGATCGACCTTAACTATAAGTCAATCGGAGAGCAGGCCGCGGACTTTCTGCTGAATGCCGGCAAGCACAACATGGTTCAGTACAAAGAAACATTGCATAAACTCATTGAACGCGGAAGCACCCCGTCAAAAACAACATAAATAGAGGTAAAAAATGAGGCGTAATTTCACACTTATCGAGCTTCTGGTAGTAATAGCTATCATATCGATTCTGGCGGCGATGCTGTTGCCGGCGCTGAACAGCGCCAGGGAAAAAGCCAAGGCGTCGGGATGCCTCAGTAACCTGAAACAGGTTGGTACCTATGCTTCTTTGTACGGCATGGACAATGATGATTACATGATACCGTATTCCATGTACAGGCTGTCAGCCGATTATAATGTAGGGTTCGGCACTGGCGTCAGTCAGACGGCTTATCAGAAAGCGCTGAGTTATTTCAAATATGCTCCACCGATTGTGGCGAATATGGGAAATGATTCACCTTTTTTATGTCCGGGATTTCCATTTCGCAATGATGCTTATTATAAATTGTACAATAATATTGTATATGGAGTCAGCGCCGCGGTTTATACCAAAAACTATTCGACCATGGTGGCCGGGTCCTATGAATTTGCGCGCTACCAGAGTTTCCGGAATCCGTCGACAAAGGTATATATGGCCGATACGATGAGAGATGGGGGCCATATGACTTCATATATGGGTATGGGTAATGACACCGTCAGCGGAGCTGCCTATCCCATTCATGGTCTGTACTGTAATGTCTTATGGGTGGACGGACACGTAGCTCCGGTGACCGGCGGGACCAAAACCGGTGCTTCGCTTTATGCGACAGGTGCGCCGTTGCAAGCTTATAAAGCTGCCTGGGTAAGAAATCTTTAACATAATGAAAGGAATAAGATGAAATTTTCAACAATCATTCTGATTTGCGCAACTTTTGTTTTCGCGTCCGCGGCCGAGCCATCTTTTTACTGGGACTTTGAAAAAAGCAATCCGGGAGGACTGGGCAGTATAAAGAAAAAGATCAACCGTTGGAATTTGATTGAAAAAGAGGGGTTCGAAGGCTCAACCGGTTTGAATTGCGGGCCGGACAATCGTAATTTTATTGCTTATTTTTCCGGAATTGCCTGGCCTGAAATCACGGTTGAATTGAAATTCAAACCGACGGCTGCCC
Source organism: uncultured Lentisphaeria bacterium (assembly GCA_937888615.1). Classification (GTDB taxonomy): domain Bacteria; phylum Verrucomicrobiota; class Lentisphaeria; order Victivallales; family Victivallaceae; genus UBA5239. The sequence continues at coordinate 19,856 of CALABZ010000080.1, forward strand.
TTAAAGAATCCAAAGGCGGCACTCTCCTTTCTTATGCCGTCAACAGTTATTACCGGCGGCAATTTACGCTCAGGCTGGAGCCGGATGGCAAGATTACGGCCTGGTTTGAAATCCGGGACGACAAAGATCCGAAAAAAGTATTGAAAACGGTAAAAGTCAGTGGCGAAAGCAATAAATTTACGGTGGGCCAATGGTATACCGTCCGGGTGGCCGCCGCCTCGGGGAAAGAATTGCAGATCTGGCTGGACGGCAAAATATATGCCGTTGCCGGTAATTCGCTGGGATTCAATGATCTTGAGGGGTACACTCCTAAAGAATATCCATTTCTCGGCATTGGTTACAATGTGTATGGTGCAGCGGCGATGAGTGCGCCGTTTTATGGCGTAATAGACGATCTGAAAATCTGGAAAGGGGTGGAGGAACCGTTGGGCGAGTTGATTTCTCATGGCGCCGTCAGCCGCAAAGATCCGAATCTGCTGGTGACCGGCAGGGATCGCCTTGAGTGGAGTGAGCCGTTTACGGTCTATGATCGCGAGACTTCAACTTTGGGAGCATTCGAAAAAGCGGACCGGAAATTTCAGGAAAACGCTGCCCGTACTGCTGTTCAAATAGATGCGGATAACTTGTATGTAACGTTTCGTTGTCCAGTTCCTGCGGACGCTCGGGTTGAAGTGAGTGAAGACGTACCGTGGAAGGGGGATTGCGTGGAGTTTTTTTGCCGGACGTCTCCAGGCGGGTATTATCAGTATGTGGTAAATGCTGGCGGCGCGATGGCGGCATACCGTTATGCCGCAGAAGGGGTTCGCGATACTAAATGGCGGAGCGGTGCTATTGCCGGAGTCAAGACGACAGCTCAGGAATATGTGGTCGAAATAAAAATCCCCCGTCACGAAATAGAGCTTGCCGGACAGCCCGTGCCGCTGTTTATCAAGGGCAATTTTACCAGGAGCGGAGCCACGGCCGGCGGCTTATCGTCCTGGTCGGCAGTAGGACGGAATTTTCATAATACCGGCGGATTCGGCAAATTGCTCATCAGCAGCCGGGGAGAGTATTTCATGCAAAAACTGCGTCATTTGAACGCGGACCTTGCCCAATTTTCCAGCTCGGAGTTGAAGTCGAAAGCGGAGGCGAAAATCGCCGAAGCCGATAAAATAATCGCCTCACAGGGAAATGATCCGTATTCTTGGGATCAACTAAGTAATTCAATCTATAATCTGGAGCAGCTTTTTCTGCAATTGTCTTTGCGCGGTAAACCGTATTTGATCACCGAGGCGCCGGGGTGGGAAAATGTGTATTCCCTGACGAAAAATATTAAGCCGTTACGTGAAATTTCGGTTACGATGGGAAGAAACAGCAGGGTGCTTTATGGGTTTTCATTCAGCAACCTGACTGAGCGGCCATTCATGGGACAGTTGAAATTTCTGGCTGCCCTGGACAACCTTTCCCGTTTCAATGCGCAGCCGGACAACGTTCTTTACCGGCATTTGAAGTTGTATGAGGGAATTCCTGTTCCGGAACAAAACAACCAGTTCAATCATGATCCCTTGTGCGAGTTGCCCCTGAACTCATTACTGAGAGTTCCCGCAAAAACAACTTCATCGCTATGGCTTATGGTCGACAGCAACGGGCTTGCCGCCGGCAAATACAACGGATACTTGTACCTGAAATCATCATCGCCTGATTTCCCGGATGAAAAAATTGAATTGGAAATGAACGTTCTCGATATTGATTTGAAGCAGATAAAAGTTGACAGTTTCAACTACAACTATTTGCCTGTGGAAATGTTCCATCTGTTGTCCGAATATGAATTGAATTGTTTGTATGCTGGAACTCCGGGCTCGCGGAACCTTGACATTTATCCGGAAGTCGAGATCGGAAGAGCACACGTCTGAACTCCAGTCACC
>CALABZ010000081.1 GCA_937888615.1 uncultured Lentisphaeria bacterium
AAACGACTAGAAAGTCGTTAATTATAAACTATTTAAAGTATTACGCAGAACACATCACTCAATAAAATAAAGGAGTTGAACCATGAATTGTAACAAAATGAGGAAATTCACACTTATAGAGTTATTAGTAGTTATAGCCATCATAGCCATACTTGCCGCCATGCTGCTCCCGGCGCTGAGCGCCGCGCGACAGAAAGCGAAGACCTCCGCTTGCACAAACAACCTCAAACAGATAGGAGTCGCCTGTATTAATTACGCCAACGACTTTGACGGACGACTGCCGTTATCATCCAATGACCAGTTATGGTATTGGGACACCCCTTCCCTGGTCTATATGCTCAAATCAATGGGGATGTATGACGCCAATGCCTCGGGGGCGGCAAAAATCAAAACCAAATTATGGCTGTGCCCATTGACCACCAGTACGGTTTATCCTGAAATGTATTCCACGACCACCAAAACCGACTACAGCCAGTTTTTTCTCACCACAAACGGGAATTATGCTCTTACCGCCTCACCCCTCACAAAACTGCTGGACCAGGGAATAATTGGTGGCCCTCCGGCGTTGAAACTATCCGCAATACGGGGACGCACCCTGATGGCCGGCGACCGGGCACGGCTGGTATCGAGTGGGGCAATTGTAAATCATGGCTATACCAGCTATTCGGGACAGAGTATGCTGAAAGTAAATTCCAGCAACCGGCTGTTCACTGATGGGTCGGTAACCACCGCCAAGGGTGAGTTGATCCGGGTAAACAGCAGCAGTTTTGCATTTTTCTTTTGAGGTTGAAACATGAAATTTTTATTACCAATATTGATGTTGTTCGGTATACTGCTCAATGGAGCGGAATATAAAACCATAGCCGATTTCGAGAACGCTGAAGATATCAGATTATGGAATAGGGAAACGGACCCGCATATGGCATTTGACGGAAGCGGTGACTGGTCGGAATCCGGAAAGGCTTCGGCAAAAGTATCCTTTTCCCCTGGCGGCGAAACCTGGAAAGTCAACCGTCTGCAACTGAAAGATTGCAACGCCAACAATTGGAGCGCACACGACACTTACGAGCTTACCATTTACAATCCGGGCCCGGCCACGTATTCAAAAGGGGCATTGATCTGGGTATATTCCAGATACGGACGGCTGCGGGTTGCCCAAATCAAACCCGGAGTAAATCATTATATTTTCGAAATCGATGAAATCAGGAATTCAGCAGACCTGAAAAATATCCCGGAAATATGGATCGGCTGGAAGAGTCCATTGGAAAAAATAAATTTTTATGTCGATAATATCCGGCTTGGCGACTATACCTCGGAAAGGCGAGAAGCCTTGGAAGAACGCTTGAAAAACGCCTCGAATGCGCTATACTCCGAGCGCGCCGAATTTCTTGCGCTCCGGCATCGAGTTCCACAGGCCGGACGCGAGGAATTGAAGGATATCCACAGACAGGCCGGAGCATTGGCCGTCGAAATTCTGAACCGGACCACCGCCCCCTTACCCGTCAATCAGCAAAAAGCCCTGACGGCAATCCTTGCGCCGTTGCCGATGCAGGATATCGGAAACAGCGAAGGAAGCCCGGAAGCCTGCAAAATTGCCTTGAACAATATAGCCGAGGGTGAGCGCCGCGCGGTGCAACTGATACGTCAGAGAGATATGAAGCGCGCCCTGCAGAAACAAATTGCCCTTCACTATCCGAATGAGGCATTCGCCGTCGGACGCTGCCCCTACCCCAGGGTATGGCGCAAGGAAGACATCTTCGAAGGCCCCCTGAACGGAGGTCTGGAGCTCGCAAGCGCTGCACGAGAGATCGCCTCCTGCCAACTTCTGATTCTGGGACAACGTGATTGCGGTGATGTCCAGGTATCCGTGGAATTAAACGCCCTGCCGAAAGCCGGAATCGAAATTGCACCAATGGGTTGGGTTAAAAATCCCAAAGACGGAAAACTGATTGCCGACATGCTGCGCCCTGACATCAAGACCTTCAACGTGGCGGCAAACGACATTCAACCAGTCTGGATCAATATCGAAATTCCAGCGGGAACCAAGTCGGGAAATTATTCCGGTACGATCAAGATTTCCGGCGGCGGCCAGACGGATTCCATCCCACTGAATCTCGAAGTTTATCCGTTCGAACTGCCGGCGGTTCCGACCCTGCATACAGCCACAAGCGGCGCCGTATACAATCCGTCCGTCGATTATGATTTTCTTCGCAAATATCGCTTCAGGCCCGGTAATATTTATACAGCAACAGCTCCTCCAATCAGTGAAATGAAAAATTCAGGAGTGACATTTTTCAACCTCATGCGCTTCAGTGATCAGGGGAAAGGGGGATTTGTCAAAAAAGGCGGGAAAACCATCTATTCTCCGGCACGGTGGAGACTGTACGCGGGAAAAGTGAACAAGTGGATACAGGAAAACGTCAAAACCGAATCCGATTGGGAATATATTCTAAAAAACTGCTTTATTTATACTTACGATGAGCCGACACCGGAAGCCGCCGCCAGTTTGTCCGGGCTGTGCGGAAAGCTCAAGAAGCAATACCGGGGAATCCGCACCGCGGCCGCCTTTAATATGAATGTGGACCCCCGCATCGACAATCTCGATATCATAATGGGAACACCGCAGTACCTGAAGAACTACCGGGCATATTTCCCCGAACTCAAACAGTCCGGCAAGGAAATCTGGTGGTATAATCTGTTCAATGACTCAACCAATCCGGTCGGATGCCGGGGCCAGTTCTGGGCCACCTGGCTGGACGGGCTTGACGGCGTATTGCACTATCTGGTACGCGACCGAACAAATACGTCATTCGGACATGACCTGTATTATCCTCAGAATCAGGGAAAAAACCTCCGTCCCGGTGAAAACGGCACGATCAGGCGCAATACAAGGAAAGAGCCTCTCCCCACTGTGGCCTTCGAATATTGGCGCGAAGGGTTACAGGATTATGAATACCTGACTTTACTGCAGCGCAAAGCGGAAGAACTGGCAGTCTCCCCAAAAGCGGCAAAGCACACCGGGTTACTGAATGCCTCCAGACAACTGCTGAAGCTGGATGGAATCGCAACCGGTATTCTGGATGATTCGCCGAAGCAGGAAAATGAAATCACCCTGGCGTTCAGCCATTTGAGTTCGGACATGAATGATTTCACAAAAACCAAAGCGCAAGCGGCCGAACTGATTGTAAAAATCCAACAGGCTTTGTCCGAGTAACCTACACACTTCGCGCCCGTGGTTTACAACGTTCCGGCGTAACAACGGGCGGCGGCTTCCCAGATGATCCCGCCGTCAACCGCGTGACGGTCGAAGATATCCCGGACCCCTTCGACAAAAGCTTGATAGTTCGCCTCACCTTCGCGCGGCGCGTAGGAACTGGAAAGGTGCCGCCCGACAAACTCATCGCGGTTCATGGGAACCGGATTGGCGAACTCACGAAACAGGTATTTCCCATCGAAAAAGCGGTTTACCGCCTCATCGCCGGACGTCGGCAAACCGCCGCTGAACCCTTCAAAACTGTTGCAGCAATGCCGGCAGACTTCATAAGCCTCCTGCGTGACCGGTCCGTCAATCCGGCTGTTCCAGATGATCACCACCTTGCCGCCGGGCTTGAGAATGCGGCGGCTCTCCTCCCGGAAACGCGGCTGGTCAAACCAGTGAAACGCCTGTACCGCAAAGATAAAATCGAATTGATAATCCTCCAACCCGGTCGCTTCGGCGCAGCCATTTACGGAATGAAATCCCTTTTTCGTGCCGAGTTCTTTCTCCGCAACGGCGCGCATGTCCGCATTCGGTTCGACCGCGTAAATCTCCCGAAGCCCGTGTTCGAAGAGCAGTCCGGTAAATATTCCAGTCCCGCTTCCGACCTCCGCCACCCGGCTCTTTGGATTCAGCCCAAGCGTGTTCTTCAGATAATCGAATAGTTCATCCGGATAACCCGGACGGTATTTCCGGTAAACCTGCGCCAATCCGGTGAATTTTTCCGTATTCTCCATGCGTCGACCCCTTCTTGCTACGGTTTTCGCTGAAGTAGTATAATACAATATCGATCGATTTCAATATCAAGTATAGTCAAAATTGCGGAATTGCGGATCACGCAGGTCTTTTGAGGAAAAGTGGCCCGGCCAGTGGCGGATTGCATGAATCCGCCAGGACGACAGAACCAGTTCGACCAAGTCAAACCGGAACGGAACTTCGGGATTGCCGATTGCGCGCAGATAGTTTCCGGCGGCGCGGACGATACGTTGTTTCTGGTGAAACCGCAAGTTCGCCGCCGGTCGCGCCAGGGGACGATAATGCATGGTTTTGACTTCCACAAACACCAGGACTCCGCCATCACGCGCGACGATATCGATTTCACCGGATTTGACTTTGTAGTTGCGGCAGAGAATGTCGTAATTCTTTTCTTTCAGCAATCGACAGGCAAGGGTTTCACCGCGATGACCGAGGCGGATATGGCGTTTTTTCGACAGCCGGAAATTCATTCTTCTTTCTTCTCGCCGCCAGAGCCAGAATCGCCACCGCCGCCGAGTGCGAATTGCAGTACCGTCACCAACACGGCGCAGACCGCAACCGCCCACAGGGTCGGGTTGCTGAAATCAAAAAAATCCGGGGCATGTTCCGGTTCATT
>CALABZ010000082.1 GCA_937888615.1 uncultured Lentisphaeria bacterium
AAATTAAAAGACAAAGAGACCGACTCTTGACAGTCAAGAACTCGGTACTCTCAAGAAAAGCATTAAAAACAAAGTTCCCAACCGAATTACAAACTCTGAAGGTTTATCTGATCGTCCTGGCTGTCTTGCTGTTGATGCTGGCTGCCGAGTTCGTTATTTTATACATTGCCGGTGTCAACACGACGATCGGGAATCCATTTCTTCAGGCATTGCCGCTTTATCTGGCGCTTTCCGCTCCGGTATTGTTTCTCGGAACATGGGGAAACCGGGTATATCTGCCGCTCCTGATCCTGCCGATTTGCCTGATAACGGTCTGCGGCTGTTTGGTCAGCAGTCGCTTTCATTTGCAAATAGACGGCGATATCATACTCGTCATCCTGGCCTCGTCTTTCCAGGAAACCGAAGAATTCATCCAGACCTTTTTCGGCATTACACCAATCCTGTTTCTGATGGTATTGGCGATAGTGACCGGATATCTGCTTTACCGGCTCTTCAGGTCGCCCATGAAGCGTACCCGCTATACGGTAATCCTGGGGGTGCTGCTGTTGCTTCCTTATGCCATAAGTTGTACTCGTTATATCGTTATGGGGAGTGCGAAACGTTGTTTTGACCGGGCATTGTGCACTCGTCTCATTTCAGAATATTTTATCTTCAAAAAAGAGTTCGGCGTACTCAAGGATATTGCCGAACACCCGGAATTACCCGCCGGGGTCCGCCTGAAATCGCCGGACGCCAACCGTATTCTAGGGGTCATCGTGATCGGCGAATCAGCGAACCGCAATCACATGGGCATTTACGGATATTCCAGGGCGACCGACCCGGAGATCAGGAAAGCGGTTCCGCCGGTTTTGCCTTTCGATGATGTCATCAGCGCGTATGCGTCGACAACGTGGGCAATCCGTTATCTTTTCACCATGAGTGAAATTGGGCCGGCACGCCAGGATTCCAAATGTTCCCTGATTGATATTTTGAAGGCGGGCGGCTACCGGATTGACATGATATCCAACCAATATCGATGGGGCGAATATGACGGACCGATCAATTTGATCTTTTCGCACGTGGACTCCAGGAAATATCTCCAGGAAAAGACACCGAAAGTTCTGGATGATGCTCTGCTTACGGAAATGCCTGAATTTCCCGAAAAATCAAACGGACCGAACCTCATTATTCTCCACCTGATGGGCAGTCATGCCGGCTATGACTCCCGTTACCCGACTGACTGGGGCCCTTTCACCGGGATGATTGATGACGCAAACCGGCATTTGGTTCCGCAATATGCCGAAATTTTGAACAAGTATGACAATTCGATTGCCTTCACAGACCGTTTGCTGGCCGGCGTCATTGCCAAATTGAAAGAACAGGATCGACCAACCTTTCTGCTTTACGTATCCGATCATGGCGAGGTCATCGACGACGGGCGAACAACGCTCCGTTCCGGAAAAAGCCGGGTTCCAGATGCGTATGAGATTCCGTTTATCGTATGGATGTCCCATGAATATCGGGAAACCTTTCCGGAATTCGTCCGAGAAGCGCAAAACAATTTGCATAAACCGCTGCAAACCGATAAAGCCTTCTGGGGGATGGTAGCGCTCCTCCAATTGACCTGGGATGATTTCCCGGAAGAGAAGAATTTTTTCTCGAACCGGTATCAGCCGCAAGAGCGTTTTATTTCCGATATAAGATACGAAAAACGGAATATCCAACCCAGTAACACGCAATTAAACAAGAGAACTGATGAAAAATAAAAATAAATCAAAGCATTTGACGATTTGGATTGCAATGTGGCTTCTGATATTTGCGGTCACGGTCGCTTTCCTTGTCGTCGTCAAGAATAACAAAAATGAAACCCGGCTAGTCCTATCCAGATTTTTCCGTACCTTTGTCTTTCAGGAGGATTGAATAGTATAAGTATTTTTCCTGTAATGTGTTATGATAATAAAAAACCAAGACAAGGTGAATTATGTCCGATTCAAAAATTCCGAACAACTGGAATTCGAGAGACTGAAGCGGCTCCGGGTCGAAGCCCGCTTCGACGATCCTCAGGCAACCGGCGACTTCGGGGCCATACTGCTGCGTGAACTTGAGAACCGTCTCGACTTGTCTTCAAAACGCAATAAATCCCATAATTCGGCCTGCAGCATCACCGCCGTATGAAACCCGACGTCCGGTATGCCCTGCAAGTTCGCCTGGATTTTTTCACGCTTCAAACGCTTCAGGCACCATCGTTCATCGCCGATCACATGCAGTTTTTCTTCCCGGAGAAAGAGCTTGAAATTCAATCTATTCGGCATTTTCGATCTACTTGTGATTTACATGAAAACGGTCTCAATTTGGGGAGAAGTGCGTTATCGCCCCTGCGAACAATGACTAAAATCACAAAATTAACATCAAAAACGTGTATTAAAATCACATTTTTCATAGATAATATTGACTTTTCCGCAGGGCGCTTGTATATTAGAGGGTAGTAAAAACTGGAGGCGATATCGTGATTAAGCGTAACTTGATGGATAAGCTGGTAGCCTGGAAAGGAAAGCGTTCCAGAAAACCTTTGATCTTGCGGGGCGTCCGGCAATGCGGCAAGACCTGGCTATTGCAGGAATTCGGCAGGTTGCATTTTGAGAATGTCGCTTACTTCAATATTGAGCGAAGTGAACGTGCTCAGGCTGTTTTTAAGGGCGATCTGGACCCGAAGCGGATTCTGATGGAACTGGGGGCTTTGGGAAATGTCAGGATCGAACCGCAAAAAACATTGATTATATTTGATGAAATCCAGCAGTCGTCGCGGGCGCTGAACTCGCTCAAATACTTCTGCGAGGAAATGCCGGAATACGCGATTGTCGCTGCCGGTTCGCTGCTTGGGGTTATCCTGTCCAGACCGGACGGGTTCCCGGTCGGCAAGGTCAGTTTTCTTGATCTGTTTCCGTGTACTTTTATGGAATATTTGACGCGGGTGAACGAGCAGCTTGCGGAGTATTGTTCTAAAATTGACAAGGCCGAACCGGTATCGGATGCGATCACTTCCGAGCTGGAAAAGCACTTCCGAAACTACCTGGTCATCGGCGGTATGCCGGATGCCATCGAAACGTTTATTGAAACCAACGACATGCAGGCGGTCGGCGAAAAGCAGGACGATATTTTGTCTTCGTATGAACTGGATTTCTCGAAACACGCGCCAACCGTTGAGATACCAAGGCTGTTTTTGCTGTGGAAGTCGATCCCGTTACAGCTTGCCCGCGAGAATGCCAAATTCATCTATGGCGAGGTAAAAAGCGGCAGCAGGGCGCGCGATCTCGAAGATTCTTTACGCTGGCTGATTGATGCCGGTTTAATCAATAAGGTGAGCCGTATCGAACAACCGCATATTCCGCTGGCTGCTTATGAGGATCGGAAAAGTTTCAAGCTCTATGTCGGCGACACCGGCTTGCTGTGTCGAAAAGCCGAGGTATCGGTTTCGGACGTGTTGCTGAATCCGAATATTTTTGGTGAATTCAAAGGACGCCTGGTCGAGAATTACGTTCAACAGCAGTTAATGGCGATGGGACATAAATCGCTGTTCTACTGGACCAGCGGCAATACCGCCGAGATTGACTTTGTTATCAAGCATGAGAATATGGTACTGCCGGTCGAAGTAAAATCCGGCACGAACGTTCGTTCCCGCAGCTTGAAGGTATACCGGGAGAAATACAAGCCGGAATTGGCATTGCGTTTCTCGCTTCAGAATTTGAGACGGGAAGACGGTTTGCTGAACGTGCCGCTTTATTTGATCGAACACTATCAGCGGTTCATCTAACCCTGGTCCGGATAAAGCCAATTACATGAGAAACGATGGGCCCCATCATCCGACAGGGCAGGACGCGGCAGGTGAAAATATCGATTTTGTTTCGGGGGTATTGAATTTTGAGGCTAAAACGGGGCTTTTCCGTGTGGCAGAAATGTGGCAGATGTTGTTTCGGAAGGATCGTTTTGGCGTGATTTGGATAGAATGGGAGAAATTGATGAACAGAGGTGATTTTGAGGCTAAAATAGCCGGAATTCGGGCAAAAAAATGGGGTGGATGAGGGGACTTGAACCCCCGACCTCCTGGGCCACAACCAGGCGCTCTAACCAACTGAGCTACAACCACCATTTTGTAGAAAGAATAATTTACCCCGGATTTCAGAAATTTCAACAGCTCTTTACAAAAAAATCGGATTTTTCACGACCGCAATTATCAACTCTTACCGCCGTTTCAATGGACCGGAAAAGACATTTTTGCTAAAATCTTGCGGTTTTTCCATTAAGCCTATTCGAATTTTTATCGATGCCGGACTATATTATGCCTGTTCGGCATCTAATTTTAAAGCGAAAAAGAATGAACAGCAATCGAAAAATAAGATTATATTTTCTGGGTTCGGGTGAAATTGCAATTCCGGTGTTGGAAGCGGTTTCCGCATCCGCCCAAATTGATCTGGTCGGCATCGGCACGCAAAAGGACCAGCCGGCCGGCCGTCACCGGATGCTTCAGGAGACTCCGGTGGCAAGATTTGCGCCAAAAACCGGAGCCCCACTGGATAAGTTCGAATCCCTGAATTCACCGGAAAGTCTGGCTTATCTGTCGGATCTGGAATTGGATATCATCCTGGTGGTATCGTTCGGCCAGATCCTGCGCGAGCCGGTCCTCAATTTGCCCAAATACGGATGCATGAACATTCATTCTTCGCTGTTGCCGCGTTTCCGCGGAGCCTCGCCGATCACCAACGCCATCCTGCAGCGTGACAGTGCTACCGGGATTACTTTTATGCAGATGGACAAGGGACTGGATACGGGCGGAATTTATTGTTCGTTCCGTTATCCGCTGATCGGCAACGAATACGCAGACGACCTGGAGAAGGCTCTCGGGCGTTTCGCGGCAGAGCATGTCGTAGAAGTTGTGGACCGGGTAATCACTGCCAGGATGAAGCCGGTACCGCAGAATCATCAGGAAGCGGTCCTCACCCGCAAAATCAAAAAACATGACGGCGCCATCGACTGGAATATGGCGGCAGAAGAAGTGGAAGCCCGTATCCGCGCGTATCATCCGTGGCCCGGGGCATATTTCGTGGCCGCCAATCCCGAGCGCCGTTCCGTCATCAAAATCACCGCCGCCAGAATCATCGGCGACAGGAGCGGCATGCCCGGCGAAATCCTCCAGGCTGACCGTCACGGCTGGATTATCGCCTGTGGAAGCGGCGCCCTCGAACTGATCCGTATCGTGCCGCAGGGACGCAAGGAAATGGGATCGATTGATTTTCTGAACGGCTTCAAGCTGAGCAGTGGAATGGCGGTACTGGGAGGCGGAGAGTCATGACTGCTTCGCACAACAATTTAAAAAGTGGAGTATTAATTTCAACCCCATGGACAGAATCAAGAAACAGATTATTTTCAACACTGAACAACTGGAAAGCAGTTGTGCTCTGTTGAGCAACGGAAAACTGGAAGAATACCATATTGAGCGCCCTTCGGTGGGGCCAACGGTAGGCTCGGTTTACATCGGCAGAATCGTCAATCTGGAACCATCGCTGCAAGCGGCTTTCGTTGACATCGGCGTCGGCAAAAATGCATTTCTGCATTACTGGGACATGATCCCGGCCACTTACGACATGGATGCCGACGAAATGAATCCGATCAGCGACGAGGCATTGAGCGATTCGGCCGGCGGTAAAGGCAAGAAACGCAATGTCTTCTCGGAAAAGCTCCGGATGTGGCTCCGCCACAGCGCCAGGCGCTCCAAACAGCTTCGCGAGAGCGAAAAACACCGGCGCAAGAAAAAAATCACCGTCAAGGAAATCCCGGAAATCTTCCCGGCCGGTACCGAACTCCTGGTCCAGGTGGTCAAGGGCCCGATCGGTACCAAGGGCGCCCGGGTAACGACCAACCTGTCGATTCCGGGGCGCTACCTGGTGCTGCTGCCGTATTCGGACCATATCGGACTCTCCACCAAAATCGAGAGCTCGGCGGAACGCTCACGCCTCCGCAAAATCCTGAAAGAACTGGACGTCCCCGAAGGTATGGGCCTGATTTGCCGGACCGTCGGCGAAGGGCGCAAAAAAATCTATTTCCAGCACGACCTCGATTTATTGCTGGACACCTGGCACCGGGTCGAAGAGGCGCTGGAAAAGCCTCAGGTCCCGGCCGAAGTCTATTCGGAACCGACGCTGATGGAGCGGTCGATCCGCGACATCATGACCGAGGACATCGACGAAATCATCGTCAGTTCCCGCGAATCCTTTACCGCCATCACCGAAACGCTGGATAAATTCGGTGGCCGACGCCTTTCCAACAAGGTGAAACTGTACAAAAAGGCCGACCCGATTTTCGAGGCGTACAACGTTCAGTCACAGATTGAGGATATTTTCAAGCGCGTGGTGCCGCTGCCCAGCGGCGGGTATATCTGCATCGATGAAACCGAAGCGCTGATCGCCATCGACGTCAATACCGGCAAAGGCGGCGGCAAGCGTACCGGCGACCAGCCCGAAGTGATCCTCGAAACGAACCTCGAGGCAGCCGAGGCGGTGGCGCGCCAGCTCCGGCTTCGCAATATCGGTGGGCAGGTGGTGATCGACTTCATCGACATGCGTTCGGCGCAGGACCGTGAAGCCGTTTACAAACTGATGAAAAAGCTGGTCAAAAACGACCGCGCCAAAACCCATCTTCTCCCCTTGAGCCGACTTGGACTAATGGAAATGACGCGCCAGCGCGAACACGAAAGCTTGAAGGACACCATTTACATCCCGTGTCCATACTGCAACGGCACCGGTCATATCAAGAGCGAACTGACCATGAGTGTGGAAATTCAACGCCGCCTCAACACGGTATTGCGCTCCAACAAAGGCGGGGAAGTCCGGGTGATCATGCATCCCGAAATCCTGGCCCGGCTGAAAAATCAGGACGCTTCGCTGTTGACCGAAATGGAAAGCCGTTACGGCAAGAATTTGAGTTTCCGTGCGGACGATTCCATCCACCACGAGGAATTCAAACTGGTCAACCCCTCCACCGGCAAGGAGTATTGACCTGATTTCTTCGATATTTCGACCACAAAAAACGGCGTCCAGTTGATTGGACGCCGTTTTTGTTATCGGAAATCAGATGACGGAGCGGACGATATCCGCCGGTTTCACTTCCGATTTCAGGTACGGATAAATATTGTAACGGAAAGCGTATTTACCGACTCCGAAACAATATTTTTCGAGCGTATCCGGGCCGCAACTGGCCGTTCCGACCCCGCGCTGGCGGTAATCCAGTTTCAGGAAAATCCGCCCTTCGTCTTCCAGCTCGTGGTTGTGCCATTTGCCGAGAGCCTGTTTCGAGGAATAGCGGCTGACCGAAAATTCCATGCCGTCCGGCGCACAGATCATCAGCCCGGCCTTGCCGTCCTTGCCGAACAACGCCACCCAACGGACTTCCGTGCGGTTGCCGTTCTCCTGAGGCATAATGTACGGCACGTGCATTTCGTCCACCGTGGAGTGATAGAGTCCGACCGGATAACCGGCGTTGCGGTCGATCAGGTTCTCCTGCGGGCCGCGCCCGAACCATTCCACCTGATCAAGATGGGACGGCAGTTCCAGGATCACCCCCAGCCGCGGCAGGTCGTCGATTCCTTGTTCCACTTCGAACAGGTTTTCCACGCGGATGATGCCATCCGTACCCAGCCGGTGCACCTGGCTGTGGGTCACGCCGCCGTCGATTTTGGGACCGGCATGGCGCGAATTGACCGCCACGATGAATTCATCACCGGATTTCTCGGAGGAAATCCGCTGGCTTTTCAGCTCGAAGTCGTACAAGCCGTATTCGGTCCATTTGTAGAACGCTTTCCACGTCTGCTTTTTGGCGATGGAAAAGGCTTTGATCGCATCGTTGTCGGTGGAGGCGCGAATGATATTCAGCTTCGGTCCGGCCTGAACCAGCTTTTCACCGGCCAGCTCGATGGCGCCAAGCTCGCTGTTGTCGGCAAAATCGACATTGAGTTTGCCGATCTTGATATTGATGTTGCGCCCGGCCTTTTTGGTGGCGATACCGCCGCGTTCGGGAAGCCGTGAAGCCTGGACGACGGGACCGAAAGGCATGGCAAACTGTTCCCAGGCGACCTCGTAACCGGCGTCGGCCCACCAGGATTTCTGAGCCAGGGTGAAGTTGATTTTCAGATGGCATTCCTGTCCGCAAGCCATTTCCGGCGGCACGATCGGCAATTGGATGTCGGTACTGCTTTCGGTCGGTTCTTCGGCGCAGAAGAACGTATGGCCTTTCTTTTCCTTCAAGGCTTTGGCCAGATCGATCCGGGCTTTCGGCGGGGTATTCAACGCCGGAAGTTTGCCGTGCTGAACCACTTTGCCGTCAACGGTCAGCTCCCAGTTGATTTTCAAGTCGGAGAGATCGGTGAAGTATTTGCGGTTGATCACACGCAGTTTGCCGCAATGAAGGTCGATCGCTTCCACTTTGACCGGCTGGGCGAGTTTTTTCAGTTCATAGAGGGCGGGATGCGGGGTACGGTCGGGCCAGACCAGGCCGTCCGCCACAAAGTTCGAGTCATTCGGCTCATCGCCGAAATCGCCGCCGTAGGCCCAGTGGTATTTGCCGTCGGCGTCCTTGACCTTGATGCCGTGGTCGAGCCATTCCCAGATGAAACCGCCCTGCAGGCCGTGGTATTTATCAAAGGCGTCGAAATATTCCTTCAGACAGCCGTTGCTGTTACCCATGGCGTGGCTGAATTCGCACATGATGAACGGACGGTCGTCGTCGGTATGGGTACAGGCCCATTTGATGATGCCATCAATTTTCGGATACATCGGACAGATGATATCGGTCAGTTCGCGATGGCAGTTCGGAAGCCACGCGCCCTGTTCATTGTACGAGGCGCGCTCGTAGTGCAGCGGGCGTGACGGATCGAAGAAACGAATCCAACCGGCCATGGCCGCATGGTTCGGCCCCACTCCGGACTCGTTGCCGAGGGACCAGACAATGACGGAGGGGTGATTTTTGTCGCGCATGACCATGCGGATCGCGCGGTCAAGATAGGCGCCGGCCCAGTTCGGGTTCGAACAGAGATCGTAGAAGAACTGGTGGTTTTCGATATTGGCTTCGTCGAACACGTAAAAGCCGTATTCGTCGCAAAGGTCATAAAACTCCGGTGCGGCGGGATAATGGCAGGTACGGATCGCGTTGATGTTGAAGCGTTTCATAACGGACAGGTCACGGCGCGTCAGCTCTTCGGACACGGTGCGGCCGTTGGTGTCGTCGTGTTCATGCCGGTTAACGCCGTGAATCTGGACCGGCTGGCCGTTGATCAACAGTTGGCGGTCCTTGATCTCAATGGTACGGAAACCGATGCGGACCGGAACCGATTCGATTTCGCGGTCTTTGTCGTCCAGCAGTGTCGCCGTCATGGTATAAAGATAGGGGGCTTCGGCGCTCCACGGAATAATGTTGCGGACTTTCAATTCGCCTTTGATATAAATGCGGTTGATGTCCCTGGGCGCATAGGTGTAGCAGTCGTTGTCGAGCGTGGCAATATGGGGCGCATCAAGCACCTGCTTTCCCTTGGCATTGTAAAGTTTGACCCGGAACTTCCAGCCATTGCCGCGTTCGCGGGTGAAACCAGCGGTAAGTTCGAGCTTAAGCCGTCCTTCGGTGAAGGTTTCGTCAAGGGTGGCGGTGGCGTGAACGTCCGCCACGTAATTTTCATTGGTCGAGTAGAGATAGACGCTGCGGACGATTCCCGCGTGCCACCAGTGATCCTGGTCCTCAATGAACGAACTGTCGGACCATTTGATGACCAGTACGGTGATCTGGTTTTTGCCCGGCTTGACCAGTTTCGTCACATCGAACTCGGTGGAACCGCGCGAATCCTTGCTGAATCCGAGGGACTGACCGTTGACGAACGGAATGAAACAACTTTCGACGCCGTCAAAATGCAGCACGACGCGGCGTTTCTTCCAGTTCTGCGGGATTTCGAAGGTGCGCCGGTAAATACCGGTGGGGTTGCGGTCCGACACATTCGGGGGCATGTTCGGCCAGGGCATCTGCACGTTGGTGTAGTGAGGGTAGTCGTAACCGCGCATGTCCCAGCAGCTCGGCACGTCGATTTTATCCCACGCGGCATCCTTGAAACGGGGGTTCATGTAGTCCTCGGGCACATCGGACGGGCTTTCGCTGTAACGGAACTTCCAATCGCCGTTCAAGGAAATATACCACGAACCGCGGTCGCGCCCGGCTTTCGCCGCTTCCGCCTCAGCGTCAAACGCAAATAAAGGGGAACGGTTGGGCAAACGCCCGGCTCCCGGACAGTCCGGGCTGGTGTAGATCAGCTTCTCCAGATTTACTGACATCTTTCGATAACTCCTGTTTGATTTTATAAAAGGGGAATTTATAGTATATTAATGTAACGCATGATTAAGCAAAAAAAATGTATTTTATGGTATAAAGAGATATGTTAAATGGTAATAATGCCGGATTCCCCGGTTTTGATGAATGCCCCCCTTCCACCGTCTTCCGGCTGATGGGGCTGTCCGGTTCCCGGGAGGGAATCGGATGCGGTTTTCTGCACAAAAAAACCAGGCGGGCCGACCATGTGAATCTGCATTGGCCGCGCTATGTACTGGTGATCGTCCTGCGCGGTTCGGGGTTATTCATCGATGAAAACGGCGGTGAATACCGGCTCCACGAGGGCGATTCCTTCCAGCGCTTTCCGGGACGGCTCCACTCCAATTACGTGGATGTGGAAAGCGGATACCTCGAATGTTATCTGGAATGCGGCGTAGCGTTTTACCAGGCGTTGCGGGCCATGCGGATCATCCGCAGCGACGTGCCGGTACGATACGCGGCCCCGGATATGGAACTGGTGAACCGAATCTGGAATCTTTACTGCGCGCTGAAAAATGCCGGCGAGGACCAGTTGCCGGAACTGGCCGGCGAGTTTATCGCCATTCTGGGTCGATGCCACCGCCGCAATGCGTCCGAAACCCCGGCCCCGGACGTCGACAATATTATCGAACTCGCCTGTGAGGAACTGATTGCCGATTTCGACCGCAATTTCGACCTGAAGAAATTCTGCCGCCAGAACGGTTGGGGTTACGAACATTTCCGCAAGGTGTTCCGGCAGCGCGTCGGCATTTCACCGTGGCAATACCGGGTGCGGCGCCGGCTCGACACCGCCTGCTCCATGCTCCGCGACAGCGACCACCCGATCGCCGAAATCGCGGCCCGCCTCGGCTATTCTTCCGCCTATGAATTCAGCGCACAGTTCAAAAAATACATCGGAATTTCGCCCCTGTATTTCCGCGAAGGACGGGGCGGTTGAATCAGCGTTCGCGGCGGGCGGTAATTTCGCCATGACCAAGGCGAATATTCAATTCGGTCCCAATGGCGGCGTCTTCTTCGGACGTAATGATTTTGCCGTCGGCGGCGCGGCTGACCATGGCGTAACCGCGTTTGAGCACCTGCCCCGGGTCGAGGTTGTTCAGTGAGCGGTTGAACCCGCCAAGTCGGTTCTCCTGTTCGGTCCGGTAGCGGCTGATATGAAGCAAAAGCTGTTCGCCGAGACGTTCCGTAACCAGGTTTTTTTCGCGAAGCAATGAACGCGGCGACAACCCTTTCAGACGTTCGGCCAATAGTTCGGTCCGCGCCCCGGCGTCGTTCACAGCCTGACGCAATGAATGCTTCATTTCACTGTCGATCTCGTCGATCAACTGCTGTTTCTGGCGGATCATGTAGACCGGTTCGCGAAAAACGAAACTGCCCGCCGCCTCGTTCAACCGGTAGCGCAGCTCACTCCGGAGCCCGTCCAAACTGGAAATCATGTCTTTCTGCAAACGGTTGAGGCGTTCCAGCAATTCGTCGCGATGTGCGGCCACAAGTTCCGCCGCGGCCGACGGCGTCGGCACCCGCAGATCGGCGGCGAAGTCGCACAGGGTAAAGTCGATTTCATGCCCCACCGCGCTGATGACCGGAATACGGCTTGCCGCCACGGCCCGCACCAAAACCTCCTCATTGAACGCCCACAAATCCTCCATACTGCCGCCGCCGCGGGTCAGCACGATCACCTCGACCCCGCCGGCGCGGTTGAAAAATTCGATCCCGCGCGCCAGTTCCGGGGCCGCTCCCGCCCCCTGTACCGGAGACGGATAAATTTTCACCGGCAATCCGGGGAAGCGCCGGGTCACAATCTGCAGGAAATCGCGGATCGCCGCGCCGTCGGGGGAAGTCACCACGCCGACGCATTCGGGGAGCAGGGGAACCGCTTTCTTGCGTTCGCTGTCGAACAATCCCTCGGCGCCGAGACGCTGTTTCAGCTCTTCGAACCGCTGTTGAAGAGCGCCAAACCCCACCGGGCGGATCGATTTGACGCTGAACTGATATTCGCCGCGTACCTCATAAACGGTCAGCCGCCCGAACACCTCCACCTCCGAACCGATCCGCAATCCAAGCTGTTCCACCGCCCGGGCTCCGCTGAAAAACACCACGCGCATTTGCGAACGCTTGTCCTTCATCGTCATATAGACATGTCCCGAGGCGCGCTGAATGCTCAATGTTCCGATTTCGCCGCGCATCCAGAACGGCATCAAGCTGTTTTCCAGAAGTTCGCGGACAATCGCGTTGACCTCGGCAACCTGCCAGATTTTGTCGGTTTCGCTCATGGCCGGGGGACTTCCAGCAAATGAAGAACCACGGATGCAACTTGCGAGGTCAAATATTGCCCGAATTCAAAAATCGAACCCAGGAATATGAATACCAGCATCAGCAGCAGAAGCGCTCCCCCCATCGCGATCTCACCCTTTACCTGGGTCAGGCGCGGCATAAAGTACGACACGATATGCCAGCCGTCAAACCCCGGCACCGGCAGAAGATTGATCGCGAAAAGGACGATATTCAGCGTTCCGCCGAGCCCGAAAATCAGCAATGCGTTGTCCGGGGCGTTGAAATGGATCGACAATCCGAGTGCAATCGAACAAAACACAAACAGCATCAGGTTGGCGCCGGGTCCGGCAAATGAAACAAGCATGTCGCTCCAGCGGTGGCGCATCCGGCCCGGATTCACCGGCACCTGTCCCCAGGCAATACCGATGACCGCCAGCATGACCAACGACATCACCCCCATCTGTTTAAGGGGATTCAGCGTCAAGTGCCCCTGTTCGGCGGCGGTAGGATCTCCCTGCCGAAGCGCAACCCAGGCGTGGGCGAGTTCATGCACGCAGACGGATACCACCACTACAAAAATCTGTATAAAAAAGAGCAGCGGATTTTGCCACAAGGTTTGAATAAACAGCATTCGCCCCTCCTCAACCGATAGTAACCGGCCAATACTGATAGGCGGGCGTTTCGTAAGGGTGGGCTTCTTTCAGGGCGGCGATCACGTCGGTGATTTTCTCTTCCGGACAAATCATTTCCACCTTGATTTCCTCGACGTCCTCCACCTTTTCCTGACTGCCGATAAAAGGCATACTGCCGGGGAGCGGACGGAACTGACCGTTGCCGGGGGTTTGCCAGCAACAATTGTCATAATTGCCGAGCTTGCCGGCGCCGGCTTCAAAAACCGCGAACTTGACTTCTTCCACAAAGTTCGCCGGTACGTAAAATTCCAGTTTGCAATACGTCATAAAGTCACCTCGTTTATGAAATATAGCGTCGATTCCGGCGAAAACAAAGCGGAAAAGGAGTGACTGGTAAGTTTTTTTCTGTCTTCCCTGAAATAGAAGAAGGAAGGAGAGCTTTTGTCAACGTTCGCGGGCCTCGCTTCTTTTTTCGCGTCCAACCTCAACCATCAGGCTCCGGAACGGCTCTCCTTCCTTCCGTCTGTCCCGCGTTAAGCGTATTCATTTGAGTTTCCTCATTCGGGTTTGTACCCTGACAGACCTTTCTATCTATGATTATACAGCCAATTCCGGCAATGTCAATACCCGAAATGGCATCGTCAATTAAAAAAATAGTCGATTTCAGGCACAAAAAAATGCAGGCCGTTTCCGAACCTGCATTGAATCTTCGAATCATAATTCCTTATGAATCAGTGGCGACGCTGGGCAGCTTTCCGCTTTACCTCGCTGGGCTTCTCATAATGTCTGCGATTCCGAAGCTCTTTCAAGGTACCTTCCTTGTCGAGTTTCTTCTTCAGCCGACGCAGAGCACGATCAATCGCTTCGCCCTTTTTTACGCGGACTTCAGTATCCATAGCATTCACCCCCTTTTCCGGATATTTGACGGTTCATCTTCATACGGTTAATCCGTGGCGAAACCGGCTTCATCAGCCAGCAATGATTTTAATTTGGTCAATGCCTGGTTCTGAATCTGGCGGACACGTTCACGGGTCCGACCGATTTCCTGGCTGACTTCTTCGAGTGTTTTCGGACGGTTGTTTTCAAGCCCGAACCGCATTTTCAGGATCATTTTTTCGCGTTCGTCGAGTTCTTCGAGCAGCGCGAGCAGTCGCCGCACCGATTCCACGTCCGCCATGATCTGGTCGGGCGTAACCGCGCGGCGGTCGGGGATGATATCCTGGAATTCGCCGTCTTCACCTTGTTGAATCGGGTCGTGCAGCGAAAACGTGCGCAGGTCGGCAAGGCGCAGACCGGCCACGGTTCTTTCGCTGAAATCAAGACTGCCGGCGATTTCCGCGTCGGTCGGTTCGCGGCCGAGTTCTTCGGCCAGCTTCATCCGCACCGACTTGATCTTGTTGATCTTGCCGGCGGACTGCACCGGAATTCGGATGGTCCGGCTCTGGTTGGCCAGCGCGCGGCGCATCGACTGTTTGATCCACCAGGCGGCATATGAACTGAATTTAGCGCCCTTGGCGGGGTCGAATTTCTCTACCGCCCGCATCAGGCCGATGTTGCCTTCCGAAATCAGGTCCAGGAGCGGCAGCCCCAGTCCCTTGAAGTCGTGGGCTATTTTCACCACCAGGCGCAAGTTGGCCATAATCAGGGTGGAACGCGCCTCGTCGTGGGCATAACGGTCATCGCTGTGAATCTGGGCCGCCAACTCCACTTCCTCACGCTTCGATACCAGCGAAATCTGGCCGATATCATGCATGTAGGTTTTCATGGTGTCGTTTTTCGCACCAAGGGCAGCGGCGGCATCAGCTTTTTCTTCTTCTTTTCCCGAAGCCGCCTCTACCTCTTTCTTACGGCTTTTCTGATGTTTTTCGGGAACGGATTCATCCTGAGCAGATTTCCCTTTTTTGCCCTTCGGAGATTCGGACGGCGTGGGAATATCGAATTCTTCAACCGAATCAAAACGAATTCCGCCGATGCTGTCGTCATCTTCCTCGTAGATAATGATATCTTCTTCGAGAATTTTTTTCTTTTCGGCTTTCAGGGCTTTCAGGGCTTTGCCCGCTTTTTTCGTTTCCGCCGGAGGCGACGCTTTTTTGCGGGCAACCGGTTTTTCAGCCGCCGTTTCCGAGACGGCT
>CALABZ010000083.1 GCA_937888615.1 uncultured Lentisphaeria bacterium
GGTGCGACCATACTTGTATTTTTGGCGCTGAGCGGTTGCCCATATGGTGAAAAACTCAGGAAAGAGAGAGACATCGCGGAAAATATTTTTCGCGAAGGGATAACAGACCTGTATATCTGGACGAGCTGCTTCCGACGTGAAATACAATGGACATGCGGTATTTCGCCCGATATCTTGAATTGGTTTCTATATCATTGCCGGGGAGAAATTTACAATATCGGCCGCTTGCAGTTCAGGATGGGTTACCGGTTTCCGGATACATTGCGGATATATCGCCGCAAAACAGATGGAGAAGTTCGGATTCTGGTGGCGCCGGGACAAAAATTCAACCGGTTGGGACTTTATGAGAAAGGCACTGATTTCCTGGAAACAACCATTGAGCAGCAAGACGGTGAAATTATCGCCAATGCGGTCAATGACCACGGTTTTGTCGAGCAAACCGAAATTACAGTTCGTTTATCCGAATGGGAAGAGTATATCATGCCAGGAGACCAGCTGCTGGATATTCACATTCCGGAAAATGGCCCCCTGTCGCCCGAAGCCTGCAAAGATTCCATGGAAAAGGCACCCGCTTTTTTCAAGCGGTATTTTCCGGAATATGAATTTAAAGGTTTTGTCTGTATCTCGTGGTTACTGGATCCGCAATTCGGAAGCTTGCTCCATCCAGACTCCAACATAGTTAAATTTCAACGGCTGGCGGGTTTTCGGAATAAGAAGTCAGGAAACCGAAACCCCGGGGGGTCTTCATACCTCGATTCAACGGATATTGTCCGATTTTCTGAATGCCGGAGGACATTTTTACTGCGGCGGGATCTTTGTGCCGTTAAGAATGTCATAAGAGAGTTTTATAAAAAATCACCAAACGATAGTGTCAAAAATAATATGAAAAAATGAAAGAAATGGGTCTGCGGCGGGAGATACATCCGAACCCGTCCGCAGTCAAGCGGAAATCCGGCATAACCGGTCGCGCAAAGCGCTCCCTTTTATTCCGTTTTCCGTTTGACAGCTCCCGGAACCGGATGTGGGGACGTAAATGTCCCGGAAAAACAAAATGGAATTTGTTTTTCCAGTGTTGATTGAAAATCGGATTTCAAAATCAAGCGGCGGTCATGGTCAGCAACGTTTCCCATTGTTTGGGATAACGTTCAATGCCTTGCAGCGTCTCTCGGATCAACGGTGGATGCTTCAACGTACCGTGCCGTCTGAGGTAGTTGTAATAGGCGACAAACAAGGTGGTTAAGCTCGTTGCTCCGTTCAGACTTTTCATTCCCGCCCTCGGGCGGGTGTGAAATTTGTAGGTGCGGTTCAAACGTTCCACCAGTTGTTTGTAAGGGCGGAATTCTTTGCTGATTTCATCGAGGTTCTCAAGGCCGACGACCGTTTTTCCGGTCAAGACCGGTTCTTTCAAGCCCTGATTGTAAGCCAGCATGGCCGAATCGTATGACGGCAAACCGTCTCGAACCAGGACAAATTGTTTGCCCTGATTGGTTTCCGGTTTTCCGTAAGCGTCGTACAGTGTCGCGATTGCCGGATCTGTGCCGCGCGTATCGGAGAGATTATATCCGCAAATCGCCTTGTTTGCCGCGTCGATTACGAACCAGGTGTAATGCCATTCGTTTTCGACAATCAGATAGGTTTCATCGGCGGCGGCCATCGGTCCCGGTTTCGGCAAATCGGCGTCGAGAAACGGCGCGATTCGCGCCGCGGCGGCATTGACGTAGTTGATGACTGTCTGGTGTGAAAGCTTGATCCCGAAGAGTCCCCAAAGCAAATCACGGGTCAGGCGGGATGAAAGCCCGGCATTGATGAAAAAAGTCAAAACCAATCCGACGACATGATGGGAATTATGGATACGATTCAAATCGATCCTGGTATCCGTTTCCGGACGGCGGCATTTCAGATCTTCCGGTTGGAGGTGGTATTCGCGATACTGATAGTGAAGTTTGTAATTCGGATCGAATTTCTGAGCTTGACGTTTGGCTTTTTCCTCCCTGGAAAGCTTGTTCTCGGAAGCCAGATAGTGCGAACACTTGTAATTGAAACATTTATAGATGGTTTCGTGAGAACTTTGCTTCCAAATGGAGAGGGCTGAACCACAATGCGGGCAAAAATACTTCGCATCGGTTTTGTGCCGAATACGCTCGGTGGTCCCGAGGTGGTTGCAGATTTTGCAACGGACCTGATTGCTCTTTTTCCCATCGTTGAGGTAAAGGTAGTCCGCAGGAGCGTTGCAATGTTCGCAATGGCAATGGACCGGAATGGCAAATCCGCCGCGGCGTCGGACCGGCTTCAACGGTTTTCCGGAACTTTTTTCAAGTTCTGCTTTGAGTTCGTGCCAGTCGGCTTTGGGAGGTACCGGCGGAGCTGAAAGCGGCGCTGTGGTATTGACGCGAAACTTCCGATAGTTTTCGGTCTTCGGTTCCGGTTTGAATTCAAATCCGGTTTTTGAACCGGAGAGAATTTCTTGAAGAAGCGGAACGATTGACGCGAATTCATCGGACGTGAGTTGGCGACAAAGCCACTTGGCCAGTTTTTGAAGTGAGTTTTTCAGAAGAATGCCTTTCTTGTTGTAAGTTTTGTGGCAACATAACATGCCACAAGAAGGCTTCTTCTGATCCTTTGAAATCCGAAAAAATAGAGGAAATTACGAAAATCAATGTTTCCTCATTGATATACAAGACTTTAAATTTGTCATAGAGGTAAAACTTTTGACAGAAACCACCAAACCCAAAGGGAACAATTATGAAAAAGCATTTTTCCGTATTATTACTGGGGCTCCTGTGTTCTGTTGTCATGGCAGAGGAGATCACAGTAAAAAACAACATGTTCATATTCGGAAGTCTCAAACCGGAGCAAACGGCGGAAAATATATTAAAGTTTAAAGCCGAAGAGAAAAGTTCGTCGTCGGCTCAACTACTGAAACCGCTGATCGATCCGGCCAAGGGGGTGAAAATAGAATTTGATTTCAAAGTCGATGCCCGGCAAACCAATGTCTTTCCGCGTCTTCTTGAGATTCATAAATTTTCCATCATGCTCTCTCAGCCCCCCTCCCAATATAAATCAGGCGACCAGGTGGTGGTGAAGATTTTGATCTCTGGGGAAAATGCAAAGCAATTCGCCCAGATCAAGATGGTGCTTCCCTTCAAAACCGATGAGTGGAATCATTGTACCGCCTGGTACAGCGCTGCGGATCAATCTTTCGGGATAAATATCAACGGTAAAGAAGAAACCGGAAAAATCAATTTCATAATGCCGAACAAGGCGAGTCGGCTGTTACTGGGAGCAAATGCTTTGAACGGTTCTCCTCGAGGCTTCAATGGAGAGATCGGCAACCTGAAGTTGATTGCCCCGTACAGCGTACCCGCCGGAGAAAAAGTAGAGGCCGGCAAACGCATTCCGATGGAATATCGGACGATATGCGCGATTAAAAACCGTCATCTGGCTTTTCCGGGGGTTGCCAGGATGCCCAACGGCGATTTGGGCGTGGTTTTCCGGGAAGGAGAAAAACATTTATGCGCATATGGTCGGATTTGCATGGTTTTTTCAAAGGACAATGGCGTGAATTGGTCCGCCCCGAAGACAATTGTTGATTCCGTAACAGATGAACGCGACCCCGGAATTATGGTCTGTAGAAACAAGATTCTGGTTTCCTATACCGCATGGAACAGTTTTGCGGCATATCCGGAACACCGGAAAACATACCAAGGGGCGGCGAATTATATTCAACAGGCGAATATGGAGAGATTTGTCGGTACGTTCTGGATGTTTTCCGGCAACAACGGTGACGACTGGGAGAAACCGATTAAAGTTCCG
>CALABZ010000084.1 GCA_937888615.1 uncultured Lentisphaeria bacterium
CGGCAGTTCTTTCCGGGCCGCCTGCGCGGGCGGGTTGACTTTTTTCGAAATCCGGTTCAGTTCAGCCGGTGACAACTGGGCCGAAAATCCGGTCGTCAATACACTTAAAACCAATACAATCACTATTTTCTTCATCATTGTTCCGTTCTTACTTATTTATCACATAATAGTAATAAGACACCCCGTTAATATTGGCATTACGCTTTGCCTGGTCGAGACTTGAGACATGGCCGTCAAGCCAGACCGCGTTGCCGGTGGCATTGAGTCCGGCGCCATGATACAACTGGAGACTTGACCCCTGATTCGGATCAAGGTACCAATACCGAGTGTCACCGAAAGAAATCGTTTCAGCCGGTTTTCTGGCTTCATCCATCTTGTGAAAAACGCTTTTGCCGCCGCTATAACCATGGGATTTGCACTCCCCCAGCCGCCAGTTCCAACCGTAATTTGAAGTACTGGTGGCCTCGGCGGGACAATCGAAAATATTGCTGTTGGTTATGTAGTTCTGTTTGCTCATAAGAGATGTCCAACCATAGTCCGCCGGTACATCCGAGCGGTTATAGATGCCGTCCTCCCCATAGGTCAAATTTAAATGGTCCAGGATCATGTATCCGTCATGGTCACCCGTCCAGTTGACCAGCGCCAATCCCAGTTGTTTCAGGTTGTTTCGGCACTGGGATGATTTGGCCGATTCCCGGGCGTTGTTCAGCGCCGGCAGTAACATCGCCGCCAATATTGCAATAATAGCAATAACCACCAACAACTCGATAAGTGTAAAATTCATTCTGCTCTTCATTCTTTTCATTTTCGTACCTCCTTTATTTCCATGTGGTTTTATCAAAATTCTTATCGTAAAACCATGTTTATACTGCTGTTATCCAATATAATCAATATTCGGTCTTTCGCTTTCGGTATACAGGACATTCAATTCGAGGCGAACGGCTGTCTGAGGACAGACAGTCCGACCTTGGCTTTCTCCCAGCCATACACGCTTCTCCAAATTCAAACCGATTATCATCATATTAATTTTGCACTTACCTTCCTGCTGATGTGCTATAGACTGTGCCCACGCAAAAAACGTTCCAATCGGATGATTCGCTGTTCGGGCGGCGGCGTCCCTGCCTCTTTTTCCAAAATCAACTGATACATCAGCTTGGCGGCCTCCTCGCCAAAAAGAAGCGGATCGCAGCAGAAAACCGGATATTTTTTCTCCCACCGGCTCCAATTCGGGGTAAAATGCCTGAACAAAACCACCTGCGTATCTTCCGGACAGCTCAACCCCAAATATTCCATCGCATAGTCAAATTCATTGACAATGGCATTGGAAAGCAGCAGACAATGATCCGGTCGACTGTAATCCCCCACCGCCTTGATTATTTTTTTCAACGAAGCCCCGATCATCGGCACCGAAACCAGCTCCACACCGCTGCCTTGCGTCCCTTCCCGGAACAGATCATAGGTGCGCTGCGGAAAATAGTCGTCTTCAGTCCCCAACAGGATGATTTTTCGAATATTCTGGTCCGCCAATTGCCGGACCAGTCTCCGGGTCGGCTCGGATTCCTCTGCCAGAACCGCCGCACATCGACCATTCAACCGGTTCTCCAGAATATCCAACGGCAGTTGTTCGAACTGAAGCACATAAACAAACGGTATCTCTTTGGCGATAAGATATTCCCCCACTTCCAGAAAGTCCGGGGTGAAACTGATAAAAAATCCGTCGACCAGATTCCGGGTAATCAGGTTTTTCACAAATTCCAGCGCATCCGGGTGCCGCTCGGTCAGAAATGGAAACAGCGACAGCATCGCCCCCCACTCGGAAATCCCCCGGATAATATTGATGGAAATCTGCGCCAGATCCGATTGATTGGCATCGACAATTTCCTCACTCCCGATCAGGCCGAAATTAATCCCGCGCCGCAGTTTCTTTTTATCCACCGGTTTCTGCAACAGTATACTGCGTTTCCCCTGTTCGCGGGCGATGATACCCTCCGCCTCCAGCCGCTGCAGAGCGCTGCGAATGGTGATCCGGCTGACGCCATAACGGTCCATCAGTTTTTTCTCCGAATCGAGTTTCTGCCCGGGTTGCCAGTGCGGTTTGGCGAATTCAGTGCGGATATGCTCTGCGATTTCCCGAAATTTAATATTTTCCCGAATCATTACTTGTCCTGTTTTTTATAACAACTTTTAATATTATAACGCAACCCATGAACTTTGTCAATACCCAAAAGAAAGAAATTGAAGAATCTGATCGGAATTGGCCACGCCCTCACCCGCCGCCCTCCCCTTTCCGGCGGAACAACACGAGACAAATAATGAAACAAATTGAAACAATTAATCAATATGTATCACAATCAACGATATTGATTAAAATAAACAATTTTGATCAAATATAAAAAAATAGCGAAATAAATCCCATACCGTATTGACAATTATTTCAAGCCGCGTTATAATATAATAAAAGATACAATAATGAAACAATAAAACATAGTGTTTCAAAACATGAAAAACAATACCAGTAAAAATCCTTCGATACGGGAAATAGCCCGGCTTTCAGGAGCCTCACCCGCCACGGTTTCCCGCGTGCTGCGGGGTAAAGGCTCCGGCTCCGCCATGAGCCACAGTATTTTCCAGGCCGCGGAATCCTGCGGTTATTTTGAACGCAATGCCGGCAAGCGCTCGGCCCTGATCATATGCCTGAACGGATATGATGCCGAAAATTCAGATTGCGCCTTCATGCTGGAACGTCACCTGGCAAACTCCGCCCCCGGCTTCGGGTTCGAACTGAAAAGCGTTTACTGCTCCGAATCCGAACTCGGCCCCCTGTTGGCAAAACATCCGGCCGACGGACTTGTCATTATCGGTGAGGAAGATTGGACGGCTCCCAGAAATTATTCCCTGCCGACGGTAGTCACCAAGGCATATACCATAGACGCCAATGTATCTTCGGTCAATTTCGACGAAGTCGTCGGATCAGTCAAAATGCTCCAATACCTGAAAGGGCTGGGGCATCGACGAATCGGTTTTTTCGCGGACCGCGCCATTGCGGCGACCGATTATTCCAAGCCGAGACGTTTCATGCTTCCGCAGATTTATGCGCTGGCCGGACTGGAATACGCACCGGAACTGATTTTCGCAGAGGATTTTCCCCGTTACCGGCATACTTCGACGGTGGTGTCGGCGGTACGTCATTTTCTGGATGCGGGCGTGACGGCCATTTTCATGATCGACGACTGTTACGCACCGGCCTTCTATGAGGAAATCCGCGCCCGCGGTCTGAATATTCCGAATGACATCAGCGTGGTCGGTTATGATGACAGCAGGTTATCAATGCTGATATCGCCGCACCTCACCACAGTTAATCATCCTTATGAGCAGATGGCTCACGAAACGTTTCATATCCTGAAAGAACGCATTGCCAATCCGGCCCTGCCCCGAGTTCGAGTAATGGTCGAACCGGAGGTCATTATTCGAGATTCGGCCGCACCGCCGAAAAAATAAGAACTTAAGCCACTCAATAAATGACTCGTGCGAAATAGATGAAAAACGAAGATTCAACGACGAGTCGAGACCGG
>CALABZ010000085.1 GCA_937888615.1 uncultured Lentisphaeria bacterium
GATGGCGGCGAGAAGTTCAAGTCCGTCCTCACTGGCTTCCACGCCGAAAACAGCGGCGACTTCAGAAGCTTTCCGCCGGTCGACATCGGCCGTTCCCGCCACCTGATAAAGATTTGACAATCTTTGCAGTGAGGCGACATGCACTTGGCCGATGGTTCCGCATCCAAGAATGACAGTACGTAATGGCAACGGGCTCATAATAATCCTTTTTTCTGTAGTGTTTCTTTACCGCAGACAGACACTTCTCCCCATTCCGGCATGCAGTCCGTGCGGACGACCGCCAGGAAAATATCCGTTTTGCCGTTGATGTCGAAATCCTCATATTCATGCTGGGAATAATACGAAATCAGCACACGTTTTCCGGGTAGCTCGATGATTCCCGGATAAGAACAGTCGCCGCGGCCCGGCAACCGGCAATATTCAACCCAGCATTCGAGCTCAGGCTGCCAGACATAGCCCTGGACGCCGATGCCGCCGCGGTCATAGTAGATGGTGCCGATTCTGGGGGAGGCTTGACGGCATCTTCCAAACATGAAGCGCCGCCCGTGGCATTCCCGTACAATCATTCCCTGCACGCAATCGCCGAAATCTTCAGTCCGGCTCCATTGGGCATAAGGAGGCACGGCATGGGTTATTCCAAGATGGCACGGGCAATTTTCGCGCCTGACAAATGCGGTCAGCCTGTTGCCGTCCCAAAAAAGTTCCGTTTCATTGCCGGCTTCGTCGCGTGAGATTGCGGAAACCGTCTCCCAGGCGACTCCATCCTTTGAACAGGCCAGGTCAACCTGCCAGTTGGAGGGGGGAAACGTGCCGTCCGGACGCTGATTTTTGCGCGTAGTCTGGCTGTAACGCGCAACAAAAACAGTATCGTTAATCACCAGCGGATGCCAGAATCGCCAGTCGGGGCAACCGGCCGGGACCGGAACACTCCAGTTCAGTCCGTCGCTGCTGGCTGAAACATACGTGCTGGACAGGAGTTCACCTACCGGACATTCCCGTTCGAAAGCCCCGGCATACATGAAAAGCCGTCCCTGAAACTCCACCAGAAATCCTTCGTAGTAGTTGCGGTCGCCATGGAACGGCGAAGACCGTTCTTTCCAGTTCTCTCCCCCATCGCTAGAATGCAGCAGAATAATGTCGCCGTCTGTGGCGGCATGACCGGAAGAGCTACGATAAGTCAGGAAGACGTCTTTCCCGAATTGTATCATAGAAGTGAATGCATTATGCCGTCCGTCGGCGACCAGGCGGGTCAATTTTTCTATTCGATCCATATTATTTCTCCTTAGCGGTAATTAATTCACCATTTTCCAGCAGTGCCAGAAGTTTGCCGTCATTGTTTACGGCGGCATCTCTGATATCACCGGCAAGAAGCAGACTTAAGCTGCCCTCACGGTATTGATAAACCCCGGTCCGGGTGCATATGAGATTTCTGCCGTTGCTGTTGCGGATGTTACGAATTTCCTTCAAGCCGGACACTGTTTTGAAACCGGTCACTTTGGTGAAATGCGGGTCGAAAGTAAGATGCCACAACAAATTGTCGATGGTGGCGCAGAGGAATTCGTGTTCGCCGATCTTTGCCGCTGCCGCTAACTCCACTGTCGGTATCCAGACAAAGCTCCATTTCCCGCCCGGTACATGAAAAAATGCCAGGAAAGATTGCCGCGCCACACCGAGCATACCGGAACCGACCGGCTTGAAATACAGGCACTTGTCCGCTTCCACTCCACTGGGCCCGTCGCGCCCCACCGGCAACCGATAAAGGGTATTATTGAATATCTGCGGGAAATAATACGAGCCGTCCGGATCGAGGATTCGTTGATTTTCCGGTCCGGTGGTTTTCAGCAGATCATTGCGCCCGAGTCCGTACAGTTCGGCTTTCCCGTCGCCGTCCAGGTCCACGTTCTGTTCCATGATGGTATTGATTGAATAGTGCGAACCCGACAGTATCCCCTTCAAGTCGCCATCGGGACTGATGAACGAATAATAACCGTATCTTCCCACCACCAGCAAAGGTTCGCTCCGGGGCGTTTCGCGCCATACCCCCAAACTGAACGGCAAAGTAAATCCGCCGGCCGGATGCCGGGAAGCCTGCCTTCCGTATTGCTGATTGTAGCGCTGATGCAACTTGTACAGGTCTATGGTACGGCAAACCTGACCGTCTTGATCCAGTATCCGGATTGCCGCGTCATCGGTAATGACAAAAAGACGCTGTTTTTCGTCCGGCCATTTCAGCATGCCCCCCTCCTGGACGACACCGGGCGCCCGGTAGGAATATACCGGTTTGAAATCATGATTCATCAATGTATACAGGTAATTTTCACTGTAGCGGTCACGGACATAGCGCGGATAAATATCCGGCCCGACAAGAAACCCATCGCCGGCGGCACTGATTTTGAGGTTGCTTCTTCGGTTCGGTACATCGGCCGAATAATAGATCAGTTGTTCCGCCCCCTTGCCCCGGATAAAACGGGCCTCGATATCCGGGCGGGTATACTGATAAGCGTTGGCTGTCGGATCGGCCTGACCATAATTCGCACTGATTATTCCGGAGTGCCAGTGATATTTTGAACTGATCGGCGTGAAATTACGGCCGTCGGTCGAATATTCAAGTTTGACCGGCAATCGGCCCGGTCCCCAGGGACCCCTTTGCGGCAATGCACTGCGGATTTCTGATATTTTATACCTTTTTCCGAAATCAATCACTTCGCCATGACGGCTCGCATAGTTTATCTTACCGGGCAGTTGCATGACCGGGCTGGAAGCAATGGCTGTCATAATCGGAATCATTGGTAATTTCCTGTTCAGCGGCATCGGCTCGGCCGGCACGGGCAGGGCTGTAAATTCCGTGTTCGATATCCGCGGCAATTTGCCGTCTCCGGTGAACTGAAATACGCTGCCGCCTGCTTTTACCCGCCCCCCGGTTCCTAATGTCAATCTCATAGGCTTCTGTTTATCATTCAGAATTTCCAGCAGAGTATAGGCGCTGATGCTTTCGGTTTGCTTCAATCTGACATGAGCCGTGTGATGATAGGCAGGATGGGGGACACTTTTTTCCCGATATGCTTCGAGATTTTCAACCACCTGGAATTTTTCGCCGGCCGAAGTCAGACAGAATCGAACCTTACCGTTAACGCCCGTCCAGGTTGTTCC
>CALABZ010000086.1 GCA_937888615.1 uncultured Lentisphaeria bacterium
GGCCGGGATTTTGCCGCCGGCTTCCTTCAGATTCCACCTCGTGGTGGACACCCTTGCCATTGGCTGACAGTTCCTACTGCCAAGTCTGTAACGGACTTTCACCGTCAGCTTATCGCCCATGCCGGGCGTACTAAAGAAAGCCGCCGGACAAACATCCGACGGCATTCCCATTCTCCGATTCACTTCTCAAGAGGCATCACAACGGATCGTATTCGCAACGGCGAAATATACCGCCTGAACCACGCCCTCAAGCGACTTTGAAAACTCCTGTATTAGGGCACTTCCCTGATTAAACCGTTCGGCCAAACTCATGGTAAAGCATTGTCCGTTCGGCCTCCGTGAGTACCCGATTGTACATGCGCGGAGCCATAATCGTGCCGATGAATGCATCCTGGACCGCACTGCGCCAGTAGCCGCCGCCGATACTGATATTATCCCCGGCGACAATCGTCAGGGCGCGTTCCCCGGAAGCCGCCAGAACGTTGTTGATATAAATCGATACTGTAACCGACGATGCCCCTGTCTCCTGGGTCAGCATGATATGATTCCAGGCTAACTGATTCAGCGCATTTTCCGGGGTTTCCAGCATCAACGGATCAATGGCGGCACTGAACACGACTTTGTTTCCGGTCCGGAAGTTCAGAGTGGTATGCAGCCCGGCAAGAGGCTGGCCGGCACAAAAAAAGGCTCTCCATTCGGTCCCGGAAGGCAATGAACCGCCTTTTACCCACACAGAAATGGTGCGGTTCCCGGTATTATCCGCCATGCCGGAAGTTGAATACATGAACAGCGAACCACCGGGCGCAACAGCAGTCGATAAGCCGGAGAATGGATCGGTGGCGATTTGCATGTCGCCCATAACAGTACGTGCTTGTCCGGTATCAGCGGTGTCGTTGGTGAACGAATCGTAAAAAATAAGGCCTTCCGAGGAGACCGGTCCCCGGGGCGGCACTAGCGGCACGAAGATATTACCGAAGAGCAGACCGGGTGAACCAGTTTTTGGCAAGCGCTGTGCCGGAGACAGATAGATATTGCTCATAACTACACCTCTGCCGCCGGGGCGGTCCATGACACGGTTGCGGTTATTTCCGCGCCATCCCACGCGGAACCGGATTCCGTCAGAGTTACTGGTCGGACCTTAACGGTGGCAATGCCAGTGGCTTCGTCGACCACTGCATCTTCTGTCGCGGTGGCCGGGACCGCTGCACCGCCCAACTCCGATTTATTGATGGTACCCCAACCGGAACTCGATACGACAGGCGAATAAGATTCAGCAGGAACAGGGATCGTTTCGCCGGTGAACCCGGACATGTCGCCGGTCTGTATTCGAAACTCGTCAATCCAACCCTTGAATGAACGGTATGTACCGCCGTATATCCGGGTACCGAAGTTCAGATTGCCGCCCTGAAGGGTAACGGCGGTTGGATTAATTACTCTCGCTCCGTTAAAGTATGCCGACCATTGCCCGGCTGCTTTGATAAATGCAACATGATCAAAGCCACCGGTGGGAGTAACCAAAGTATATACATCACGACTAACCGCAATCGCTACCTCTGTGCCGGAGGAATTATTAAAAGCCAACTCCAGTGCATGACGATCCCCGTCGTATTGGGTGGAGGAAAACAGAACCGGGTAACTGTGAGGCTGTGTACCATCGCCCTTAAACCAGAGGTCGATCCGGCAGGAATCCAAGGCATTCAGCGTTTCAGCAGTGTAATCAAGCACCAACGTTGACGCCGCATCCCCTGCGCCCGGGAAATAGGCGCTCTTGCCGAATTTGCCGGTTTCGGCCAGCGTGACCCCACCCCCATTCGTAACAACAGCAGACCCCCCAAGTGCGAAATTGACAAACGGAGCCGCGTCGAAATGTAACAACACTTTGGTATTGTCATCATTGCCGCCACCAGATACAATCTCGCTGTAAATGGGAATATCATTATTTGCCGGACTGCCCGGCAAATTACCCGATACGGCACCCGGCATCCATTTCCCGGTTTCGGCATCGTAAACCAACGCCTGACCATCCGAGGCCCCGGCTGCCCCGGATACGTCCGAAAGATCGGCAAGCGCGGAAGCCCCGGCGCTTCCGCCTGTGAGTGTCCGGATCATGCCGGTGTGATCTTTGATATACTCGGTAACGGTGCCATCCGCGTTCTGCTTCACCCAACGCAGGTAGTAACCCTCCGACGGCGGCGCGGCACTGGCAAAATCGGTTTTGGTTTTAAATTGTGAAATCTGCATATTTTTAAATCTCCTGTATATTCATGATTGGTGGGTTTGTTCTGCCCCATCTTCAGTCTGTATTTCACAAGGGCATGCCGACGGTTGGCGTGTCGATGCATGCCCTGTTTTTTTGAGTATGGAACTCAACCCGTGATCCAAATCATACCGTCAACCGGGTCCGCCGGTTCCGTTACACTGACAACCGCATTTATATTGCCGACCGCTCCGGTCGTACCTCTCGGAATGATAAAGTCCAGTACCGCGGCGCCGGAAGTACCCGAATTGATCACACTGACAGAACTTCCCGGTTCTCCAGTGGTCACTGTTCCAACCGACACTGTCGCCGCGACGCCATCCGGTCCGACAAGCCCAGTCGCACCACGCGGAACAACAAAGTTCAATACCGCGGCACCGACAGTCCCCGAATTGGTAACACTTGCTGAATCGCCCGGTTCTCCCGTCGTCACCGTTCCGACCGACACTGTCGCCGCAACGCCATCCGGTCCGACAGCGCCTTCCGGCCCAGCAGGACCGACGTCACCGCGCAGGCTGAACCCAGCCGACCAGTCACCGGCATCGTTGGAACGTTTATGATAAACCATGGCGGTTTCAATATCCAGATAAGCAAAATCTTTCTGTTCGCCATCGTACAGGGAGCGTTCCGTCAAGGTCCCGTAAGCATCAGGTTCAAAGCCTTTTCCGTCCTGCCCGTCTTCACCCTTGACCCCAACCGCAAAGACGATTTTCCACATCCCGGAAACAGCCGGCAAATTGCGATAAATCATAATTGCCGCAAGATTGATTTCGGTCGAGTTTTCGCCATAAATGACTTCATTGAGTGCGAATGAATATTGGCGCCCGGTTTCGTCGATCACAGCAATGACCGGACGGGTATCCGGGAGCGTCAACTTACCATCCGTAACCGCACTGTCATCGAAAATATATTCGTCCGCCTCATTGCGCAGCCAAGCCAGATAATCAGCCTCGGTCCCTTCGTGACCGTTTTCAAGCCATATCTGGTAATCGCTTCTGGCGATTCCGCCTTGCGCAAAATAAATACGGCCGGTTTCAAACGCCGGGCATGAAGACCCGAAATAAACTCGAACGTCATCATCCGCTACCTTGACGTTTCTCAGGACGCCCTGTTCCGAGCCATAGGGCAATTGAAGTTCGCCATCCGCCGTATCAATGCAAACTGCCGCAATCATCGCTGCCGGATGTTCGCGCAAACTGAAACTCAAATATTCCACCCCTTCGGATAGAGCGGTGAATTCCAGAGGAGGAACCAATCCGGTGTCCACATCCACAGGCGCATAAAATTGAACGGGCAAAGGCTCACTCCAGTCACCATTGTCTCCGCTCCGTTTTTTGTAAAAATAAACGGTGGTGACTTTCGCTTCCTCATCAGTTTCGCTGGCCGCAAAGACGAAACCCGCCGCTTCGCCGTCATAGTTGCTGCGTTCGGACAAATCGCCGCTGGCGTCGTAATGGAAATCCCGCCCGTCCTCGCCTTTCATCCCTACAGCAAAAATGATTTTCCACAAGCCGGAAATGGCCGACAAGTTGCGATAAGTCTTAACCGCTTCAAGATTGATTTCGGTCGAACTTTCTCCGTAAACGACTTCGTCGAGTGCAAACGGATACTGGTGTCCGATTTCATCAATCACCGCAATAACCGGGCGAGTACCTGGAATCGTCAGTATATTGCCCGTAACCGCGCTGTTGTCGAAAACATATTCCTCCGCTTTGCCATTGACCATTGTCAAAATCTGCGTGGTTTCATCGGAATACGTAATCGTGTAAGTGTCAATATCCCCTTCGGTGACGGTCTTGTCGATGGACACGATACCACGACCAGTCGCCCCCGAATGTCCGCGTGGAATTGAAATATCCTGCGTAGTTTCATCCGAATAGGTAATCGTGTAAATATCGGCGTTCGCCGCTTCGTCAAACTCTTTCAACACAATGGTCGCGATACCGCGTCCGGGATCCCCTGCTCCCGGGATTTCGGCCTGGGCGATCAGGGCGCGGACCTGGGCGGCGTTAAGATATTCGGGATCATTTACCACATCCGAGGGTGCTTCGCCTCCGAGATAGACACGGTTGCAGACCATCAGTGAAAAGTGGACGGCGAACGTTGCCGACGTCGCCCCGTTTTCTGCGGAATAACCGCCTATTTCCCCATGAAGTTCAACTTTCTGCTGAAGCGCGACCGCTTCCAGCAATCCCGGATAAGCCGTATTCGGAATTTCCGCTTCGAAATAAACCCGTCCCTCTTCTTCCGTCAGGGCAATTCCATCCATCTTGAGAAGTTTCGGTACGGTCTCCCGGTCATAATCATTGTCCAGAGCCAGATAATAGCTGTCACTGCGAATATTATCGATGTCGACAGGGAGCATCACCCCGCCCGCGGAATCGGTTTCGGGCCGACGCAGATCAAACCGCAGTCGGATATGAGTCCCGACCGCAATTTCCGGTGTTGCCCGTCCTTCGCCGTATTCATCAATCCAGGTGCCGGCGGCGCCTTCAATCATCAAGATGCGAGTCATCTGTTCCATCAGTTTACCTCCAAATAGAATTTACATTGATGCCATTAACATTGGTACATTCGTCAACATGATTGTCGCAGTATTGACCGCTAAACCAATAACCGATGTTTTGTTCAGACATACTTTTTTTCAACCTCCTGTAAAAAAACGCTTCATGCAATAATGAAAAATGTCAACATATCGGGGATAAAAAGAAAAATTCCTCCGCCGGAAACGGTTGTGTTTCCGTGCGGAGGAATTTATTGATTTTTAAATATACTGCGACGGCGCACGCCGGAAACGGTTATTCCGTTATTTCGGCGCGGCCCAGGTAAATGTCGGCTGGAAGCGTACCGGGTCCTCCGAAAATCTCATGGGCCTTTACCAACTCCACCGCCGCCTGTTCAAATTCACCGGAATATTACATGCCTTTGAAGTAAAACAATCTAATATTCTCCGGCTCGACCATAAACGTAAGAGTTTCCCCCACAGCTTCATATATCTTATTCTCCCTCAAATCTTTTATGACATTCGGCTTGAATGGCAATTTTATTGTGGTTGAAGGCTTGCCACGGGAATAATTTCCCACTAAAAGCAACATTTCATTACCTTTCTTTATTGCGGAATATGTTAAATCCGGATTAGAACCTTTCAACTCCGATATTTCGCCATCTGCGACGAGGTCTTCATAGGGCTGAAGCGATGCCAATGCTTTGACATGATAATAGAAGTCCAGCGGTGAATCGGTAAAATTAATCCATTCAAAATAAGTTATGCCTCCCGCACCGTTTAAAAACGCCTCCAAAACCATGAATTCAATTTTGTAGGAATCGAATTCTCCATAGCATCCGGAAGTCAACCATGGTATGATTTGTTTGTTCTTCATTAATTTATGATTGGCACGAATATTTTCGTGCACCTCCCGGACCCGCCCTCCCACATAAAGACTTGGCTGGGCCATATCAATAAACTTCGGATAGTCCCGCTGAAAGAGATTAATTGCATAGGTTGGAATTAAGGGCTGGCGATCATAGCATCCTACCGCAGGCATATTAATCTTCGCAGCGGCTGCGCCCCGGGCTATTTCAGCTTTTAATTCTCTCATTAATTCCGAGCCGCAATCATACAAATATTCTTCCATATTCTTGCCGGATTTTTTCTGACGCTCAATACATCGGGAGCACTTTGGCGCAGTTGAAAATGCATTATGCCAGCATTCGATATCAAAAAACACGAAATCAGGCCGGGACATTTCAACACACCGGGCAATGCGATTCATTTCCGCAATAAAAAACGTTCCCCTGTAACTTGGGCAGAAATTCCGACGCTTTTCACCATCGGAATGCCGGCAGAATATTTCACTGCCTGCTTTTTGTTTTTCTCCCATATAATGAATCGGTGACTCATTCATGATCACTTTAAAATTGCGTTCATGGGCGTTCTCTACAAATTTCGCAAAATCCTTATAATTATCGGGATTCCAATAACGGGGAAAAGTACTGACGCAATTAAATCCCAGCTTCCGCCAATTGGTGAAAAAATCGGGCCAGTTCATAGCTTGTCCTTCCGACATCCACGCCAAACTGATATGCAACCGTTTAAAAGGCTCTAATAATGGAGCTGTAACCATTCTTACCGGCAGGCTTGTTTCCGGTTGCTTCTGATCTCCCGACAATGCATAAATATATGCTGTTCCGTAAGAGTCCTTCACCGTTCCGGCCGCTAGATACACCGTTGGACTATTCAGGTTTTTAAGCGGAATTGTATAACGGACATATTTCTGATCGCCGCGTTTAATGGAAACGCATTCCTTCACATTTGCCAGACGGACCGGTTCGGGGAGTTCGATCACTAAAGACGCCGCTTTTTTCCGTTCCTCCTTATCACGCATGTCTTCGACATTGAAACGCTGCGGAGCAGGAATATTGGACATGAATGCCAATTCCGGCAGGCGGGGTTGAATAATTAACCCTTTCATGGGAATGGATATACCGGCTTTTTTATAAGCCTGATTATAGTCCTCCGACTTTCCATCCCCTTCGATCAACGCCATTTCATCACAGAAAACCCAATCCGTTTCCCCTGTAAGCTTCAAGATGACGTATCGCGCGCCAGCATTGATTTTGAGTTCAAAAGGATAAACCCTTGTCCGGGTGCCCAAGGCATTTTCCGGTAAATAGTAAAACTTCTTAAAATCACTTTTCCTCGCCTCGGCAGGCATTAAGCACATCTTCATAAATATTTGACAAATAGAAAAGGCGTGATACATTATTTGTATGTCAACGGGAGATGCATCATGAAAATAGTAAAACTCGCCTTATCCGAGCAGGAGAAAACAGAACTTGAGTATCTTCAAATCAACGGATCAAATCTGTTGAGGGAACGAAGTTTGGCCATACTTCATTGCGCGCAGGGGAAAAAGTTAACCTGGATCGCCGATGCTTTGAACCGGCGGATTTTAACGATTCGCTCCTGGATCGATTCCTTCCGCAAGTATGGCATCTCCGGCTTGTCGCGGGCATACTCTCCCGGACGTCCCAGTTTCAGGAAAAAGAATCTCCTGCCCGAATTACGGGAATGTTTATCGAAATCGCCGCGAGATTACGGTTTCTTCGAAAATGTTTGGACTCTCAATTTGCTCAAGACTCACTTCAAAAAACAATTCAATCGCGATTTCAGCGCCTCTACAATAACAAGACTGCTGAAAGACGAGGGTTACAGTTTTAAACGGCCCAAGAAATCCATGCCGACAAGTGCTCCGTCGAAGGAAGAAAAGTTGGGACAGGTCCAGCAAATTGCGCAAGAGATTCTTGCATTGAAAGATAACCAGGAAACCATCGTATTATTTCTTGATGAGTCCCATTTTTCAACGGAACCTTATGTGATTCGAGGCTGGCACAAGAAAGGAGAAGATTTTTTCCCTCAGGACTCCTCAAAAACGGGAAAGTCTTTCGGTATTTGGCGCATTCAATCCGGTCGGCAAACGTTTTTACTGGAAAAGCGCGTCGAAAAGTAACACCGGCGTCCTCCTTGCTTTCCTGCATCAACTTCTGGCTCAATTCAAGGGGAAACGCCTGGCGATTATTCTGGACAACGCGTCCATTCATCGAAGCAAGAAACTGAAGCGGTTCCTTGAGAAATACCCAGATTTGAATATCTTCGCACTTCCGGCATATGCACCGGAGTATAATCCCATCGAACAGGTCTGGCATTGGATCAAACCATTGGTTCACGTGGCGAAAACCATTGACAATGGCATTGAGGAGCTGATGCATCGTTTTCGCCAAGTCGCCTCCGCATGGCTCAATGGCAGGCTTGCTAAGTCACCAGCCGTCGGATCGGCATATGGGCAGATTTACTTGTTGAAAATTTATGACGATATGTTTATTCATAAAATGAGTCTTACAAAGCAAGGTTTATATCAGGATAAGCAACCTGCCCATTATGACGCATGACGCCGCGCATATACCAGTTTACATGTCCGTCAAGATGAGCCCAGTTAGCACCTTCCAGATTTTTTTCCGAACCATGATTGCATTTCTTATCGGTACTGGACATCTCTGGGAGTACAGAGACGTCCCCCACCAGAAATAGGCGCCCGGGATCGGTACTGCGCGTAGGCCGGTTATGGGCAAACCAATAGCCGCCGTCACTGTACTCACTATTCCACATGCCGATATAAGGCGTATAAGGAAATCCGGTGCCGTCACCTGACGCCCGTTGGGCCTCCGAGAGGTTTGCGTAATATCCGGTGGGGCATTGCACAATATCCCAAGAGCCGAAATATGGGCGAAGTTGAGTACCGCTTCCGCCCTCATTGGTAACTCCGCTGAATTTACTGCTACCATCGGCGACCGGTCGCCAGTTATGCGGATAAGCAGGGGAACGGGTAGGCATCGGCAGATTATCATCATTATCATTTGAATACATTATTACCGAAGTCGCAATTTGTTTCAGGTTGGATGCGCATTTGATAATCTGCGCTTTATTGCGTGCTTTGCTTAATGCCGGCAGCAGCATCGCGGCCAGGATCGCGATGATCGCGATCACGACGAGGAGTTCGATGAGTGTGAAATTCTGGTCTTTTTTCATTCTACATTTCCTATGTTATTTTGCGTGGTCAAGTAATTCAAAATATGCATCTGCCGCTTCCTCTACGTCCTGATCATTTTGTCCGCCTATCCATATCGTATCCTGATTCAAACAATATAGGAAACCGCCTCTGCGCCACTGAATTTCTGCCCTGAGTTCCGAAGGCAGTTTGGCAGCATATTCAGGAAAATCAGTTATGGTTCCAATGATAATCGACTTTTTGCCCGGGATGGGTGCTTTACTGATTTGGATGGGATTGACAGTCGCATATTTTCCCTCAAGAAAGCCGGTCTCCTGCGTCCAATTTCGGTGATTATAGTTGAGGGAGGCTTCACAATACGGATAGTACCGGTCAACCATAATGCCAACGGTTTTGATATTGCGGGAAGGATTTTCCGTCAAAACGATCACAGCATTATTTTTTTTCTGATCCAGTGCGGTAAAGACCTTGGCTATGGTGGCCGGGGGCGATCCCCAAACGGTTTTTCCGGTGTATCCAAGTTCCAATGAATCGCCTTTGACAAGCTCAACCGTATTTTTTCGTCCCAACGTATTTCCGTTATGCCTGACTGAATCCAGAACCATGCCGTTAATCGCATATTTGTGCAGGGATAATACGGCATTTCCGGCCATCTCAACGATCCTGATGACAGCGGAAGTGAACCCTTTTGCATGAATTTCGGCAATCAGGTTTTCCGATCCGGTCACGGGAATGGCCGTGAAAGTTACGAGTTCTTTTGGGTCTAGGTGCAAATCGAACTCTATTTTGCCTCTTTCCATATGCTGCCTGATATCTTTTGGCTGATGCGGTAACAGAAGGTAGTCGCCGCTGCCGAAGTAGTCCGTTGAAACTTCAATCCGGGTGTCAATCGCTTCCCGTTGCGGGTTGCTGATGGTCAGGATAGTATCCTTGCCATAACCGAAACGACCGAGATAAAGCTTGCTGGAATCCTTACCGGTCATGGCCGGGACCGGATTCCAACCCGCTTTTTTGAGCGAGATGATTTGTTGAATATGAGGGATAAAGAAATTTCCATTGTCATAGCAAACCGCCCAGTTCATGGGGCTGACACCCAACTGATAGCATTTCAATAACTGCATGGTCGCCAATTGCTTGTATACTTCCCGTTTCTGTTCCCGGGTTTTAATTTCTTTCCAGGCGATCGAATCATGGGTTTCGCCTGCCGCAATGCCGCTCCAGAAAGTCATCGGCTTGCGCCCGGACAAGACCCGCAAAGTCATGACCTGGTCCAGCCTGACCTCCGGCCCCCCTTCGAACATGACGCCGTCCGCATGAAAAACCCCCAGATAAGATTGTTTGCTCAACGCCATATTCATATAGACCGAGAGGCGTTCGCCACGAAAACTTTTCAGCGTATGTATATAATCGGCAAAATAGACCGGCAGGATCGTATCCGGAGTATAAATTTTGCCGTCTTCATCGAAGCAGCGTCCGGTAGCCCATTGCATCTGTCCCGAACCGTAATTATCCATGCTATGATTTGCCATGTCGAATGCAAAACCGTCGATCTTGTAATTTTCCGCGCAAAGCCGGAGTTCTTTCTCGATATAATCCTGCAATCCCGTCCCCGGGGTCCAGGTAAAATATGTCTTATTCCGATTGGCTTCGATGGAATAAAGTCCGGATATCATTTTTTCCCGGCCATGCTCATTCACAAAATGAGCGCCGGGATATTTATCCGCCAAAGTACCCATCATATCCTTGACCAATATATAAAAATACATTGCGGCACGGCGACTTCCAACATCAAATTTAGTTGTTACATCCTGCCGAAATTCCTCGAAAGTACCCTTCTTATGTTTGCGCAATCCATAAAAATTCAATGTTTCGGACTGTCCATTCTGCCACTGTTCCGG
Source organism: uncultured Lentisphaeria bacterium (assembly GCA_937888615.1). Lineage (GTDB taxonomy): Bacteria > Verrucomicrobiota > Lentisphaeria > Victivallales > Victivallaceae > UBA5239. Next base: position 10,722 of record CALABZ010000086.1, read on the forward strand.
AATCGCATACCAATTGCCGGCCTCAAGCCATGGCGCGTAAGTCCATTCCCAGTTCAATTTCGAACGTCTGCCGGCATGCAATTGCAAAGGATGCTGGCTACCGCCCGCCAGATAATATCCGCCGATGCCGTATATGTTTTGATTGATACCGTCGGCGGGCTTGAACCAACCCGGATAACAGTTGTAATATTGTTCAAGAGCATCAAGCCAGCCAAACCGGGGAATAAAATCCATCAGGATAAATCCCAGTTTCTGCTCCTTGAGGTTATCCAAAACCATTGGGACCGATAACGTCAGGATGCTGTTCCCATTTTCCGTTGCCACCGCGGACTGAAATTCGCCCGCCACCGAGTCCGGCGTAATCCCCAACGCAATTCCTGCCTCCTGTCCATATGCACAAACAAAAGGCAAAGTGTCATAAGGTATTTTCCGGTTGAGACTGCCGTCTACCGGATGTACTTTGGCGCCATCATAATAAAATACATTCTTATCCTGATTAAGTGTTTTTTCAAGGACGACACGCATCTTGTAGAATTGCTTACAGCTTTGCGGTACCCAAGCATTCAGCCGAATATCTTTGGCCATGTTTAAATCAATCAGGCTTATGTCACAAGTTATATCTTGATATTGCCAAGTCATCCGGTTCCTGGAAACTTTTACATTTCCTTTTATCTCCTGATTGCCGATGTAAATCCTTATTTCACCGAGATTATTCGGTAAGGTAACCGCATATCCGCACATACACCAAAAGAAAAGTAACAATCCCCAATATTTATTCATTAGAAAACTCCGTTATATGTCTTGCCATTGATTGTAGTTATGACCCATTTATACGACTCTTTGCAGGAGGGTAGCTCCATGGATACGGATGATTTCTCCCGGTCCGGTTTCAACTTGAATTCGGCGAGTTGTTTATTGGTGGAGTCATGCACCGTCATACTCGCCAACGCATATCCGCTCACCTCAAACCGGACACGGCGTTTTGCTTCTCCCAGATAAGGATTCTGGAGTAGTATCCAACCGGCCGAACCAAAATAAGCCCCGGCCCTGAAATCGTAATCCGTAACCCCTTGCGACAAGGGGACCGTAAATTCCAGACTTAGCGTATACCACTCATCTTTGTTATGCCCCTTGACAAATTGCGGGTCAACAAACAAACCAATTTCGTCCGCAGACTCCTTACTTCTGCTGCCATCAATGTACGAAAAAATTCGAGTCTGGCTTAACGGAGGATTAAGAGGATTTTTTCCGTCATGCCATTGTTCGGTCTGAAGCCACAATAAAGTCCTTGTGTTTTCAGATTTGATATCGATCCTGGCATAATAAGTGACCCCTTCCTTAACCGGTATGGGCTTTGCCTGGCTCCAGTAGCCCGGCAAGTCCCCGGGAGTATCAATGCGCAACATATTACAGCCGGATTGAGAATTTTTCTCTACCCTACCCTGAATTCCTTTACCATTGGCCATATTGGAAAAAACCCAGCCATCTGGAAATTTTTTGCCGTTCCTATTTTGAAAATTCGGATTTTCCAATAAGTTTGGAGAATAGGTCGTTCTGATTTTCACCTCCGGTTTTTCTGCGAATACTCCATGGCATATCAGCGAAATAAGACACATCAACACATAACTCTGAATTTTCATTTTTCATTAATCTTCCTTCTGTTATTTTGCCCACATTTTTATTATACATGGATTGAATTATAAAAACAATGATCTATATTATCAAATATTGTATCATATTATCACTTAAAAAGCGTTCAGTTATGGAAATTGATAAAATCTGGCCTGACTCTATCATCATGAAGGCCAATTTCAAGGCCTTTAAATCAGGCGAAATTTTCAAACATTCGCAAGTGCAGAGCCGCTTTTTCGTCTGGTGCAAGAGCGGTCACGGAAGGATTATCGTCAATAGCCGGGATTTTGAACTCAATGCCGGAGATTACTTTTTCCTGCCATGGTGCCACCGGATCGATTATCACGCCTCCGACGACAATCCGTTCGCCATAAACTGTCTCCACCTCATCCCCCGTTACCCCCGCGACCGCAGGGTTCTGTTTCGCATCTTCCATTCCCATTATGCGCAAAGCGAGGAGTACCAGATCCGCCGCGACGCAGCCCTGCCCGGTTTCGAAGGAATCATCCATGGGCGGTTAGCGCCCTACAATCCGCTGATCCTCCTCTCTGAATTCATCATCGCCCGATTTCTGCAAGTGCCGAAAAACGAAGACCTGATGCGCCGCCTGGCCGGACTGTTCGTGCATGAACTGATCGTCCAGACCTCCACCCACGGACACAGGGTGCGCATCCGCAAGTCGGAAGATTTCCCGTGGCCGTTGCGGCAAATGATGGATGCCATCGAAATCCTGGTCGAAGAACCGATCCCCAATGAGATTTTGCAGTATTACAGCAAAAAATCCATTCCCACGATCCACCGGCTCTTCAAGCGTTATTTGAACATGACGCCGCGAAACTGGATCAATCAGCGCAAAATACTCCACGCCGCCGACCTGATCAGCAATAGCGAACTGACCATGACCGAAGTGGCGAACCGCATCTGCATAAACGATAAGTTTTACTTTTCCAGGCTCTTCAAGAAACATATGAAAATCACCGCCGCCGAATATCGACGGCTTTACCAGTACAGCCGCCAGAGCTGATCCGGCTTGACGGATTATTTTCGTCATTTCCGTTTTTTGTGCTGTTGATTTATGGTCTGCCGGTGAGTATAATATACGGGATATATACAATCAGGAGACCGATAGATGAGTTACCAACGCAATACCAGTCCGCAGAAAATGTTTTTGGCCATGGCAAAAGCCCATCCCCCTATTCATTCTTTCCGCGATGAGGATGATTTCCCCGCCTGGAAGCATGAGGTCCGGCCGAAAGTACTGGCCACCCTCGGCGACTTCCCGGCACGAGTACCGCTCAACCCCGAATTGATCGTCGAATGGAACGAGGACGGCCTCCGCAAACGGCGCTATCTGATCGACGTATCGGAATATATTTCCGCCGAGGTAATCGTGGCCTGCCCCGAAAACCTGCCGGAACGAGCCCGGCTGCCCGCCATTCTGTGCTGCCACGGCCACGGCCCCTTCGGCATGGCCCCGGTCATGGGCGAGCGGGCCAGCGCAGAAATACGCCAATCCATCGACTCCCACAATTATGATTACGGCCACCAGATGGCCAAAAAAGGATTCGTCACCTATGCCATTGACTGGATCGGTTTCGGTGGCCGCAACGACAACGGCAAGCCGAATCTCCGCATGATGACCGCCAGCGACTGGTGCAACCAATTTTACCTGCATGCAACCATGCTCGGCATGACCTCGCTGTCCATCAATATCACCCACGGAATGGCCGCCACCGACTTCGTCTCCGGCCTGCCTTATGTGGATGCGGAACGGCTCGGCGTCATGGGATTGTCCGGCGGCGGCACCATGTCGCTGTGGATGGGGCTATGCGATGACCGCATCAAAGCGGTGGAAGTTATCTGCTACAGCAACCTGTGGGCCGATTTCGGGCTGAACGACATCAACTACTGCGGCATGCAAGTGGCTCCCGGACTGTTCAAACTGGTGGACGTGCCGGAATTGCAGGGATTGCTTGCGCCAAAGCCGCTGCTGGTCGATATCGGTATTTACGATCCGTGTTTCCTGGTGGAAAGCGCCATGCGCTGTTACCGCAAGGTCGAGAAAATTTACCGGAAAGCCGAAGCCTCCGACCGTTTGGAATTGGATCTGTTCCCCGGCCCTCACGCCTGGAGCGGCAGGAAAGCCCCCGGTTTCTTCGGCAAATATCTCGGAAATAAACACTGAAACGCGGCGGTCACTGGTGGAAAACTTCCTCCATGTCCGCCCACCATTCGTCCGCGGCGGCGGAGGCGACCGGTTCCTGGCAGGGATCGGTCTCGGCAAGCCAGACTCGGGTCATGCCGGAAAGTTTTTCCATATCGCGCTGATGATCGTCGCCGATGTATTCATAATAAGAGAAGAGATAGCCGTCCCGGTAGAAAATGCTGTAATTCCGAATGTTGCATTCGGTAATCGCCGCGGTCACTTCCGGGTACGGATTGGCATGCAGTTTCTTGTAATACGCGAGTTTTTCCGGTTTGACCTTGATGACTTTGCCGTAACGTTTCATTTTTATCGATTCCTTGTATTGTCAGGTTAAAAACTACCGACCTTATTCGCTCAATCCCCGGATTTTCCCCACGCGCTGCAATACCGCCAATGGTTCGGTAACGCTGGTCATATAGATGGGATTCTGCCGGTAATTGCCATCGGAATGCATACATTCCCAGGGCGATCCAAAGTCCGGTCCCTGCCGGTAATCACCCTCCCGAAGCTCTTGAAAATATTCTTTCAACAGCCCGGAAGCCAGTTCTTCGTTTACCCGGGCGACAGCATAGGCCACCCACCCGACAGGCGTCCCCCAATAAGCACCGTTCTGATAAGTATTTTTCTTCGGCAGCGCCGATTCCCAGGCGGTTGTCGAATTAAAATCGGCATCAGTCGGCACATGGCGAATATTGCCTTTCCAACTAATCGTGTCCTGTTCAACAGCCCGTGCCAAGGTCCGGCACAGAGAATCCGCGGATTGCGGATTCAGCAGACCGTAATATACGGCAAACGCGGAGCCCCAGACATCCGGCTGTGCACTCTTCCCCGTACTGGCTTTCAACAAGCCATACTCATGGGTGAAAAACCGGGGAATATTTTCCGTAATCAGGGAGGCGAGGTCCGAATATTTCTCATATTTTTCCCAATTCCCATCCAGCCGGAACAAATCGGCCAACTGCAAGGCGGCACGGCAACGGAGCAACGAGCAGAAAAGCAATTCGCCGGTGTGTTCAATCGCATCGGTAAAGCCGAAAGACACACCGCGGTTGGCCTCGCCGCAGCAAACCATGATGCCTTCTTTCTCGACCGGCGGCACGTTGAACGCCATTTCCAGTCGATCTAAAAGGGAAATCCCGGCGACTTCCGTCTTCAGCACGGTGATATCGTGTTTCTGATCAACCAGTTGCCAGGCCATTTCCGTGAAATAAAAATGATCGTCCAGAGAGGGGAGATATCCCCATTTTTTGCCGCCCTGCCCTTCATAATCATCGATTGTACCCGGGAAAAAGATCGGTTTCCCGTCAAAACTGATATGGTCCGGGATCGCCCCTTTCGGGACAAAACTGCCGCTGGGGGTGTGCCAATCGTGGTCGGACTGGTGCTTTGCGGTCAAAAGCAATGCGTGCAACTGTTCATCCTGCCGAATCAGGCCGCATCCCTGCGACATGGCGAAATCCCGAATCCAGAATGCCGGATAACCAGCGCCTCCACCGGGACGAATCAACGTATGGCCTGTCAGATTCGGTCCGAATTTTCCGACATATTCTCCCGGGCGCACCCTGGCGGCCTCGATCACGGCTTCCGCCAATTCCGTCAAATACCGCAAATCCTCAACTAAAACCATCTTCCGACTCCAGTTCGGCCTTAATGTTTACAGATATCAATGAGTTCCGTATTGAACGTCATTTCCCACTCCGCAACTCCACTGTTGGAACTTTTATTAATTTACACACACTTCAGAATAAAATCAACAATCGGTTGCGGATTTTCCAGACAATGCGGATGATGGGCGGCGCCCTTCTTGCAGATGGTTTCGATCTCTCCGCCCAGCGCCCGATAACGGGACACGACCAGCAGGGTGTTTTCCGAGGCCGGGACCACCTCGTCGGCATCCCCGTAGACATGGAGGATCGGGACGTGCGCCCGAGCCAGGGGCTCGAGATTATCCACCGGATTGCCGGGAAACGCCAGCGCCTGTTCCTCCGTCATGCCCCACGCGGCCAGGCAATTCCGCCATCCGGCCGCCTCGCCCGGCCCGACGCCCCGACCGCCTGGCCAGCTTTTGAAATCGCAAACCGGGTTATCAAGGTACAGGCAATAGACTTTGTCGGTATTTTTCGCCGCCCAGGAGTAGACGTCAAGCCCGCCGCGGCTGTAGCCGACCGGGACGCAGCGCGTGTCGAATCCAAGGGATTCCGTCAGAAAACGGTAAAGCAGGTCGAAATGGCGATTCGACTCCGGCGAACCGTACAGTTCGTCGATTTCGATATGGACCACATACCACCCCAGTTTCAGCATCGCCCAATCGGCATTCGGAAACGCCCCGAAAAAGCGCGCGCGCCAATACCAATGTTTCTCCGGCGCCGGTTCGCAGTCCGGCTCCACCACAATGCATTTGAGTCCGTTCAGGGTGAAATCATGGCGGCGAAACCCGCACCAGAGGGAAGCGGTGCCGGGAAAATCCGTGTCGAACATGTCATTTTGTGAGATCATCTGCATCAAAAGCATCCTTTATAATCAATCAGGCAACAATGTTATAAATCGGGGTAAACGGCGTTTTTCATCCGAGCACCGTAAGGTGCGCGATCATGAAATTTACACCATTTACCCCGTCCTGTCAACAGGTGAATGACATTCTGATCTTCATATTTTTCGAATACGAACCGATCACGGTTTGGGCAGGACTTTGCTGTCCATGTTTTTGTCGCGAACCAGATAATACGGACGTTTGGAACCGGCGGAAGCTCCGCCGTTGTAAACGACCGGCAGGTATTCCATCGCGGCGGCATGACCATCGGCGAAAGCGAACCCGGCGTTTTTGCCGTGGGCTTCCGGGTGCCAGATTCCGGCGATCCGTGAATCCCAGTAATACAATCCGGTGCCGTCGGCGGTGGCGTTGGGTTTGGCGTCGCAGAAGAGAACGGTTTCGGCGGGCGCTTTGAACTGGTTCATTTTGATGGCGACATTGAACGGAACGTCGCCGTTGCCGCCGACATAGAAATGGTTATAAGAGTAGGAATAGCGTTCCTTATTGTTGTTTCCCGGGCAACGGGTTTTGAAAATATCCAGGTAATTGTTGAATGCATGGGTGGTGTTGCACCAGTAAATCCCGCTTTTCGCATAATTGGGGGCGACATCGTCGTAGTCACCGGCATAAATCAGAAAGGCGGCACTGTACTGTTTGAGGCTGTTGAGACAACCGGCCTGCTTGGCCTTGTCGCGAGCGGCATTCAGCGCCGGCAGCAGCATTGCCGCCAGGATGGCGATGATGGCGATCACAACGAGGAGTTCGATGAGCGTGAAATTTCCGTTTTTCCGATAAATTTTCATGGCTTATTTCCTTATGTTGTTTGTTTTTCCGATGAATATCAAAGCCCCTTCGAACGGCGGGATATCGACATCGACGCCGTCCTTGTGAAGCGGGATTTCCCGGTCCGTCTTCAAGTCCACCGCCACCGAACCGGTTGGCGGAGCGAACTCCGCGGTCGTGCCGATGCGCCCGGAAACGGCTTTCGCGCTGTTATTCTGAATCGCCCAGACCATGCCCTTGTCGGCCCGCTGCCACAGGCTCATGCGCAACGCCGGGGCAGTCTTCACCACCTTGTCTTTCAATTCCCAATACGGCACCCAGCGTGCTTTGCTGACGCCATATGAGGACAACTGGTTCTTGCGATGCAATTCGTCGGCGTTCTGCGACCACTGCTTCGGAAACGGCGCCAGCGTGTTGACCCCGCTCCGGTACAGGTTGAACCACGCCGCCGCCCGCGGATACCACCCCGGATTCTTTTCGGCCAGATGCGGATGAATCAACTGGAGACAGATTTCCGTGGTGACGCCGCTGTTCCTGCCGGCGTAAATCGCCCGTGCCGCGTCGTCATCGATCAGCTCCGCCATGTCCACCCACGGGCGGTTGGTAAAGCCGAGATGCTCACCCAGAAACTGGGTCGTCACAAAAGCCGAGGTGGGAGGGGTGAACGTCACGTGCGCTTTCACCACGCCGCCGTCCGGGATGAAAATATTGTAGATGCGCCGCGCCAGTTCGCGTATGCGCTCCACCGGAGTCGTGAAACCCCAGCTTCCATCCGGCATTTCATAGCCGCAGCCGAACGCCGGGTTGTTACTGCCGTTCAAGCCAAGGGAACCGTCCAGATAAACCCCTTCGATGCCGATTTCGCGCTTCAGCCGTTCCATGTTATAGACATAGTATTCGAGCTGGGGACTGGCCAGGCTGGCGATGTAGGTATTCATACGGGCCGGAGCATAATAACGGCTGCTGGCATTGACATCGACCACGGTTTCGTCGATATAGTCCCGCATTTCCGGCACATCGGCGATTTCAAACCCGAAATACAGGAGAATCTTAATCCCGCGTTTCTTCGCCGCCGCCACCGCTTCCTTGACGATCGGTTCCCAGCGCGAGGAGCCCCCCGCCTGAATGTGACTCCAGTACTCAAAATAAATCATGTACTTAAAGCCGAGATCGGCCAGTTCATCCAACTGGGTGCGGGCGTCGCTCTGCAGGGACAAGGGCCCGGCGAGCTGTTCGCCGCCGTTGAACGCAAGCGAATCCAGCAGGTAGGAGCCGGTGACACTGCCGAGTTCAAGACGAATCTTGCCGCCGAGCGCCGCCGGATCAATGCGTAATTTGCGCGGTTCGCCACCGTCGACGGAAAAAGCCAGTTCACTGCCTTCGCACGCGATCCGAACCTTATGCGCCTCATCCTTCGCCCACGGGGCGGGCTGGACCAGTTTTCCCCAGGGGGTAGAGAGAACCATCTCGCCGGTCTTGTTGACATAGTGCAGCGTTATTTTCGGCTTGCCCGGCACCGGGATGCCGAGAAGCAGGTCGTTGTAGGCGAAATACGGGAGCGGTTCGAGTTTATGATACGCCGCCAGGTCTTTCCCGGCCCGGAGCGTAAGCTCGAGATTCCATTTCTTCCCCGTCGTATCGAGTTCAAGTGTCTTCACCGCGTCGGGCTCCACGGCGGTCCGACCAAGCAACGGATTGAAACCGTGACAGATCCGTCCGCCCGCCTCGTAGTAATCATCAGGATACGGGCGCACCGGGGCCGCTTCCATGAAAAAATGCCACTGCCGTTCTCCGGTAAAACCCTTGTCGGCATCATAGAAGTTCAGCCGAAGCAGTGCACCGCCGCCTTTCTGCGGGATGATTTCGACCATCCTGCCGGGGCGGCTCTGCCAGTTCCCGTAGGTGTCGGTGGTGAAATAGAATCCGATATCATCACTGGCGATCCAGATTTCGGCGCGCCGGTTTTGCGGGGTCATCATGTCAAAGGCCAACGGCTTGTCCGGCAGTCTGCCGGCGGCGTCGCGGGACGAGGTTTCCAGCAACGGCTGAAGAAACTCCGCGCATTCAGAGCTGATGAATATTTCCAGCGCCACTTTTTTCAGCCCGGAACGCGGCCGGACCTTCAGCGTATACTTCATAAATCCATCGAAGTCCATGAACCCCGAGACATCCACCGTCCCCACGGCGGAAACCGCCTCACCATTGAAATCCGCACGGGCCCCGCCCGGACTGCCTTTCAACATCAACGGCGCGGAAGCCTTGTTCACATAGACGGTCCTGCCGTCGTCGCCGGTCAAGGCCAGACGAATGCCGTCGCGGCCGAGTACCGGCTTGCGCTGTGAGGTGATCGACTGCGGAAACAGGGCGTCTCGGAAACTGTAGGTGCGTCCCCAACAATTCAGACTGCCTCCATCCACCGTGACCGGCGTCCACGGTTTCGGTACGACATCGCCCACGGTCCCCGCGGTGGTATCGGCCCAGACCGGGCGCGGCGGAATTTCGAACGGATAATCCCGTACAATCGCCGCCTTGCCGCTTCGATCATATACGGTGAGCTCCGCCTTGTAGCTTGCCGCATTCTTCAAACCATCCATCATAATAAATATACGATGATCAAATCCGGTCAGCGGTTTGGAATAAGACTTCAATTCCCGTCCATCCCGGTCCAACAGCCGCACCGATACTTTTTCCGGTTTCTGTCCGGCATCGGGCAGATGATGAGCGGTAATCCAGATGGAAGCGGCGCGGCGCACCGGATATTTCTTGATCTCCACCGAAATGTCGTTCGCCACGATGACCGGCTTGCATTCCTGCGCCAGCAATTTTCCGTCCGGGCCGGTCTGCATCACTGTCAACCAGTAACGTCCCGGTGCCACCGGTGGAAGCTGTAATGTCCAATTCCCCGCGTTTTTCAGGGTTTCCGAGGCCTGTGCCACGGCTCCGCGCCCGGTTTTATCGAAGTCGGTGATGACGAAGCCGCCGAGGTTTTCGCGCCCCTCACCGTTGTTTTGTTCAGGGAACAGTAACGCCCGGACCATACCGGCAGTCTCCATCATCCCGGCGACATTGAACACGCTCGCCTGCCGGGTGATTCTGCCGAAACCGGCGGCGGGCGTCTTTTCCGTCCCGAACTCGATCGTGCCGAACTGCCCGTCAAGGTGATGATACTGGAAGTTCGGACTCCAGCAAAATCCGATATAATTCTCGCCGGCCAGGAACGCGCAGAAATTCGCCCCCCAGCGCGCCCCGGTCTTCGGAGCCGAAACCGCAAAATTCTTGAACGGAATAGCAAAGGTCGCACTCCACTGCTTGCCGTTCACCGCCGTATTTCCGCGCCAGTCGGCGTTCCATGAAAAAGTATGGCGCGGGGCCGCGTCGTCGCGCTGTCCGTTGCAGTTCAGCTTGAACTGATACGGATTCTTCGCCGCGCCCGGTATGGAAAAGATCACCTGTACGGCGTCATCCCGTTCCAGGCCGTCATCGCCTTTCGCCTCGGGGGGAGTCACGGCCAAGGGGGCGCGTTTCTGGTTCACGATAAACCCGACGTAGATATTTTCGTCGTCATATAATAGATATGTGTTGAAATCAAGTTTGGCGGTAATCTCGAATTCGCCCCGGTAAACGGGGTTGGTCAGCACCGCCGCGCGTCCCCAGTCCCCGCCGCGCGGAACGCCGTTCAACGGCGGCGGCTGCGATACTTTGGGAATGACGGCAAACGGACGTTCTTCAAAGCCGGACGCCGTCGCCTCCTGTTGCACTTTCGGCGGGGCCGCGTCATATTCAGGGATCGCCGCCAGACGCAGTTTTTTCATTGCGAAATCGCCTTCCCATTTCAAATCGTCGCTCCAGCCGCATGCGCCGAGGAACAGATTGCCCGGCTTGAATCCGGCGGGCGCCTTGGTTTCCCCCAACACTTTGCCATCGACGGAAAGAATGACCCGGGTACCGTCATAAACGCACTTGATCCGGTAGTTCGTGTCCTTTTTCGCCACGAATTTTCCGTAGGGAGTTCCGGCCACATACCATTTGGAATCCTGCATGATGCCGAACTGAAGCCCGCGTTTGTCCACCGTATAGCGGAAGAATATGTTCGGACCGCCGAGGATATACATGTCGCGGTTGAAACTCGGAGCATCGGTACGCATGGTAAGGTCGAATGAAATCGTAAACGCCCCGTTGCGGATAAAATCTTTTTTCAATAACAATATAGGCTTCTTCCGGGTCAGAGCGGTGCGCGGCCGATAATCCAGCGCGCCGCTGCGGAACGCTATCTGAGGCGAGGGCATCAGTTTCGAAAGACCACCTTCGACGGGTTTATCCACCGTCTCCCGGTCCGGGACAAAATTGTATTCATCCGCCGTTTTCTGAATCGTGACCGGAACGGCCTTTCCCTGTCCGAAACAGCCGATCTGTAACAGCAGAACAGCCGTCATTAAACCATAAAATCTGATAAACATAGATAAACCCTTCTTTCTTTTATTTTCTGCAAGACTCACGGACGATCAACTGCGGGGTCAACACCGTTTTTTCGACCGGGGTTTCGGGATTCCGCACCAGCGCCATCATTTTGTCCGCCAACACCTCGGCAATGCGCCGGGTTCCCACCTGGATCGTGGTCAGCGCCGGATACACATAGCCGCTGCAGCGAATATCGTCATAGCCGACAAAACCAAGATCCGACGGGACATTCAGTCCACCGTTCCGGGCTTCGCGCATGGCGCTGATGGCAATGACGTCGTTATGCGTCACAAACACCTCAGGCAAGGCCCCGCCTTTAACCAGGAATTCACGAAAAACCCGGCTGCCGTCCTCGTAACTGACCATGCAGTTCAGCATCCATTCCTCGCGATACTCCAGGCCGTTCCGTTCCAAACGGTTTCGAAAAAGAGTCGGACGCGTAAGGTCGTCCATCAACGAGCCGATATAACCGATTTTACGGTATCCCCGGCTCAACAGGTGTTCGAAAATCAGATCGAACGACATCTCGTAGTCGGAAACGACCGAATGCAGTTTATCACTGATTCCGAATACCAGACACGGCAGTTTACAGGCGAAGAGCTCGGGAATCTCACCGCAATGAATCAAGCCGTCGATGCCGAGGTTCCCGATATTCTTCACATTGACACCGCGGTTTGTCAGCGAATCCCAGAACATGATATGGCTGTTGAACCCGCGATCCTGCAGGAAACATTGCAGATAGAACAGCATTTCCGAATAGGAATCCTCGAAATAATAACTCGGGAAACAGATTCCAATCTGATAATTCAACTTATTGACCAGACTGCAGGCGGCGCGGTTGGGTTGGTAATTCAGTTTTTTGGCAATCTGCCGGACCCGGGTGGCCTTTTCTTCCGAAACCCGGCTGTTTCCGGTATTGTGCAGTACCGACGAAACCGCCTGGAACGACACGCCGCTCAATTCGGCGATATCCTTGATCGTAACTCTTTTCTGTACCATAAAATTTTCCTCGAATCAGTTGAACCGAACGTTCTATCAAAACACCGTGACTAAAAACCTGACCGAACGTTCTATCATGCTATTATTATATCGTCAACCCCGCGAATTGTCAATACCCCGAAATAAAAAAAACGCCACTTGCCATAAAAATGTTCCATTCATAAAAAAAGATATATCGTTGGTTCCGTTGTTGAAAAACTGTTAACGATGTTGATTTTCGTATTCGGTGGCGACGGCGGTTGCGAAAAGTCGCAAAAATATCTTTTTTTTCTCAAACTTGATTTTTCATCGTTTCCCAGGGAACATTTCTTCGGGAAACGGTGTCTTTTTTACGAACAAGGGGGTTCTTTCCCCGAATATTGGCAAGTTTTTTTCACAAAGGATTTGTTTTTAAGTAAAATATTGTATATTATATTAAAAATGTCAACAGGAAACAACTACACAACCTAGAGGAACCAATGGAAAACAACAAGAGGCTGCGCGAGCACTACGAGAAATCGGGGACATTGATGAAGCTCTCGATCATCGGGGGAGTTCTGAGTCTGATCGGAATGATCGTAGTCATAGTGCTGGGTATTTCGACATGGTCGAAATACGGGTCGTGGGCAGGGAGCGATGTTTTTGCCCTGATGGTGGTGCCGTTTGCCATGGCCACACTGTATGCGGTGGCTTCGGCGATTTACGGCAGCATGGCCAAAAGCGCCTACCTGGAGGAAGAGGAAAAAGCCGACCTCGAAAAACGCAAAGAAAGCATCTCCGCGTTCAATGTCAATGAAGATGTGCGTTTTACGGCGGGACGGGCGTTTAAAAACTACAAGAAATACGGTCCTTATGTGATTGCGGCTCTCGGGTTGATCCTGATCGCCGCAATTTTGCTTTCATTCTCCCGTATGTGGCTCAACCGCCAGGCCGGGGTGATGCCGATCCCGATGGATTCCATGTATACGGTGGTGGTCTCGCTGGTTTTCATGCTTTTCAGTTTGCTTTTCGGCGCGTTCTTCATCGGCCAGTCCAAAGAGCCGATCTACCGCTGGCTGAGGCCGATGGGCGCGTGGATGATCGCCGCGTTCGTGGTTGCGATACTGTCCATGATCGGCGGGATATATTATCACTACAAGATTCCGCAACCGAACCAGATTTTCACCCGTATCGTCTATATCAGTTATATTGTATTGGGGAGTGAGCTGGTATTCAGTTTCATTTCCGAATTCTATCGCCCGCGCTCACTGGAAGTGCCGCGGCCGGTTTTTGAAAGCCGCCTCCTGGCGCTTTTCACCGAACCCGGCGGTGTGGCGCGGAATATCGCCAACATGCTCGACTATCAGTTTGGGTTCAAAGTTTCCGGCACCTGGATTTACGGGTTTCTGGAACGGGCATTGTTCCCGCTGCTGATCATCTGGTTCCTGATCATCTGGCTTTTCACCTGTATCGCCGAGGTCGGCCCGAATCAGGCCGGGTTCCGCATGAGGTTTGGAGAAGTCCTCGATAAGAACAAGCCGCTGGAGTCCGGCATCTACTTCAAACTGCCGTATCCTTTCGGCAAAATCCTGACGTATTCCTGCGATGAAATTTATCAGGTTTTCATCGGCGCCGCCATGTTCACCGAGGACGGCAAGCCCACCCGGCCCAGCACCGTGCTCTGGAACAAAGTTCATTACGCTTCCGAGGCCAAATATCTGATCGCCTCTCCCACCGATGACAAAAACTCGGTGCCGGTTTCACAGCTCACCAACAGCATTCCGGTCCAATACCGCATCCGCAAGAGTCAGCTTTACGATTATGCGTTCCGAAATCAGGACGTGTCAAAATTCCTGAAAGACATCGGTGAACAGGTCGCCGCCAAATACTTTGCCAGCGTGTCCATCTTCGACATCATGTCCGGCGGCCGCACCGAAGCGGCGACAGATCTCCGCAAAATGATCCAGGCCGAAGTCGATCATCTCGGCCTCGGCGTCGAAATCGTCCGGGTCAACATCCACGATTCGCACCCGCCGGCGGATGTCGCCAGCGAATTCCAGAATGTGATTTCGGCCATGGAAGAGAAGGAAACCGAAATATACAAAGGCAAAGCCTATGCGAACCGGATCATCCCTGAAGCCCGTTCGGAAAAGGCCCGGCTGATCTCGGAAGCCACTTCCTACGCCTTTTATACGAAAACCGTCTCCCAGGCGGAAAGTGAACGTTTCAACCGTCAGTTGGTCGCCTACCGTGTGCTGCCGAACTACTTCATGTTGAGGACCTACCTCGACATGCTCGAGCAGAACCTTCAGAATGTCCGCAAATACGTGCTGGGTTCGTCCCTCGAATATGAAGTGTACGAATTCAACTTCGAGCGCAAAAGCCAGCTTGACCTGATCGATGCCGATCTGGATCAATTAGTGAGAAATTAATCAGGAAATCATATAAAAACAAGGGAGCCTGCCAATTATGAGCACAGAAGCCGAACTCGCAAAATCAAAGAAACCATGGGCTACGATTATTCTGGGCTTGATCGTCGCGGCCATCTTTTTAACCGTGATCTTCTCCTACCAGGTGGAAGACCGCGAAACCGCTCTGGTCGTGACCACCTCCAGGGTATCCGATACCCCGGTCGGGCCGGGCTGGCATTTCCGCTGGCCTTATCCGATCCAGAAAATCGTCAAATTCGACAACCGTTACCGGATTTTCGACGGCAACGTCGGCAAACTGGAAGAAACCCTGACCAAGGACAGTCACAACGTCATCGTCGGAATCTTCACGATCTACTCCATCAAGGATCCGGTCACATTTTACCGGAAACTCGTTGATGTCACCAATGCCGAGGAAAACCTCAACACCTGGATGCGCAGCGTGAAAACCGAAACCTTCGGCCGCTATGATTTCAACCAGTTGGTCAATGTCGATCCGGCCAAAATGAAACTCTCCCTCATGGAGAAGGAAATGACCGAGCACCTCGGCAAGATCACCACTCCCTACGGCATCGAAATTAAAATGGTCGGCATCAAAGCCATCAATATTCCGGAATCCGTCACCTCCAAAGTGTTTGACCGGATGAAGAGCGAACGCCAGGCCGAGGCTGAAATCTACCGTTCACAGGGTGCCGCCGAAGCCAAAATCATTCGCAACAACGCCGATACCGACGCCAGCAATGTCCTGGCCGAAGCGGAAGCCGAAGCCCAGAAAATCCGCGCCAAAGGCGATGCCGAGGCCGCTCAATTCTATGCGGCTTTCAAGCAGGATCCGAAGTTGGCGTCTTTCCTGCGCAAACTTGAGGCTTTAAAGAAAGTCATGAAAGACAAGACCACCCTGATCATCGATACCAACACGGCTCCGTTCGATGTGCTGAAGGTCAACTCCGACTCCCTCGAACAACCCAAATCGGCCAACAAGTAACCGGCGGAGGCCAGTTTTATGGATAACTTAACGGAAGAAAAAATAATCCACGGAGTAGAACCCGGCGGTGCTTACGACCAGGGGTTGAAAGCCCTGGTCCACATGGCCAAGTTCCTCTTCTTCGCCATGGTTCTGGTGATCGTGGTAATGCTGATTTATTATATCGCCGCCAGTGGTCTCTGTTCGGTTCCGCCGCAACAAGCCGCATTGGTGCTGAGATTCGGCAAATACCAGACCGTACACACGGAAGGATGGCACTGGTACCCGCCGTCACCGGTCTATTCGTTCGTCTATATCAAGACCAGTTCGCAAACGGTTGACGTGACCTTCGAATCGCAGGCCGCCAACCAAATGCAGAATCCGGAGATGGCTCCGGAAAACAAACCGCTGGTCCCCGGCGCCGATAATTACCTGCTCTCCGGCGACGCCAACATCATCCACACGTCGTGGTCGGTCGAATACCGGGTGTTCAATCCCCGCAAATACTATGAAACCATTCAGGGACCGATCAATCCGCTGAACAATGACGCGGTACAGGTCGATCCGAAGACCAAAGAACAGCAGGGTATCCGCGGTCCCCAGACCCTGCTTCGCAACCTCCTGCGTTGCGTTGTCATCAACGTCACCGCCGGGAAAAAAGTGGAAAACCTCCTCTACAACAATAAAGATTATTCGGATGAAGTGCAGCAGCAGTTCATCAACCTGATCACCTCCATGGATATCGGGATCGAAATCAACAACGTGATCCTGCGGCAGGCCTCGCCCCCGGCCAGCACTCGCCGCGCGTTCAGCGAAGTGACCGAGGCGAACCAGATCCGCAGCACCGAAATCGAAAAGGCGCGCGAATACAAGGTAAATACTGAAACCACCACCCGGGCCAGAGCCCAGCAGATCCTGTCCGAAGCCGGAGCCTACCGGATTCGCACCGTGGCGCAGCTCGAAGCCGAAAGCATTTACTTCAAAAGCATCTACGACCAGTACAAGGCCAACCCGGAATCGGTCCTGACCGCGCTGTACAACAATACGCTGGTCAATGTCCTAAGCGCCGTGGATGACAAATATATTGTGGGCGACTACAGCAACGGCGAAAAACGCCGCCAGGTCCGGATCCAGTTGAATCCCGAACCGCGAAAGCCCAAAGCGAAACCTGAAAGCGAGGTGCGTTAATCATGGCTGAGAATACGATGACCAACGAAGTACCGACCCCCTGCGCCTGCGGCCACGACCATGCCCATGAGCATCAAAACGCCCCCGTGCAGAAAGCCGAACATAAACACGAGCACAACCACAGCAAGGGCTTTGTCTGTCCCACTTGCGGAGAAGTCTCCGAAGGGACCGGGCATGACCGTTCCATGGGACGTTTGGGATTTGCCCTGCTCGGCGGTTGTTTCACCCTGAACTCTTTCCTGCTGAACTGGTTGCTGCCGAGTTACGCGCTGGCCGCCGAATACAGCGCCCTGGTCGGCGCCGTAATCCTGGCCATGCCGATCGTCTGGACCGCGACCAAGGATCTCTGGAAAGGCAAAGTCTACATGAACGAACTGGTGGCCCTGGCTATCCTGGCGGCCATCGCCGGCGGGAACTTCCAGACCGCCGGAATCATCGCCTTTTTCCTGCTGCTGACAATCATTATCGAAACCCGCACCGCCAGCGGCGCACAGCGTTCGATCGAAGAATTGATCAAGCTGACGCCGAGCACGGCACACGTCATGCGTGACGGCGTCGAGGTCGACGTCGAAGCTTCCGAGCTTGTGGTCGGCGATATTGTCCGGGTCCGCGCCGGGGACAATTTCCCGGTGGACGGCCGTATTATCAAGGGCGAGAGCACCGTTAACCAGGCTTCAATCACCGGGGAATCGGTCCCTGTCGACAAAGCGGTCAACGACGACGTTTTCGCCGGTACCCAGAACCTGACCGGCGGCGTTGAAATCAAAGTGACCAAGATCGGGGAAGACACCACCCTGGGCAAAGTCAAGGAAATGATCCTGGCGGCCGAAGGTTCCAAGACCCCGATCGTCCGTATTATCGACCGTTACGCCAGTTATTACACGCCGACCATTTTGATGCTTGCCGCCGTAACCTGGTGGTTCTCCAACGGCAACATGAGCCAGGTGATCACACTGATGGTCATCGCCTGTCCCTGCGCGGTCGTGCTGGCCACACCGACAGCGGTGGTCGCGGCGGTAGCCGCCGCCGCCCGTCTCGGCATCCTGATCAAAAATGTGGCGCACCTGGAATTAGCGACTAAAGTTCGCACGTTTGTTTTCGACAAAACCGGTACGTTGACCAACGGCCTGTTGTCGGTGGTTCGCCTGAACCCCTTCGAAGGCACCGAACCCGCCGAACTGCTTGCCATCGCGGCCAGCGCCGAACAGTACAGCAATCACCCGACCGGCAAAGCCATGCAGAAACTGGCCGCCGAAGCAGGTTTGACCCTGCTTGACACGACGGATTTTGAGGAAATTCACGGCAAAGGCGTCAGCGCTGCCGTCGACGGCAGGAAATGCCTGATCGGGCGCGCCACCTGGCTCGAAACGCTGGGCTTCAATGTTCCGGAGGAAAAAGCCGAGGACGCCGCCAATATCAGTATTGTGTATGTGGCCTGCGACGGGAAGTTGATCGGCTGGCTCGGACTTCGCGACAAACTGCGCGACGAAGCGCCGAAGATGATCGCCGACCTGCGTGCTCTGGGCGTCCGCAACTGCGCCATGGTAACAGGCGACCGCAAATCGGTGGCCGAAATCGTGGCCGCCCAACTGCATATCGATGATTACCGCAGCGAATGCCTGCCCGAAGGCAAAGTGGAATATGTGAAGAACGCCTCGAAAAATTCAATCGTTGCGGTTGTCGGCGACGGCGTGAACGATGCTCCGGCCCTGGCCGCCGGCGACCTCGGGATCGCGATGGGAGCCATCGGCAGTGACGTGGCGATCAACAGTGCGTCGATCGCGCTGATGACCAACGATCTGCGCCGGATTCCGGCACTGGTGTCGTTGTCGCGCAAAATGTGCGTGATCATGAACCAGAACGTATTCGTCGGTTTTCTCTTCGTCGTCGGCGGAATGATCATGGCCCTGGTCGGTTTGCTGACTCCGGTGGCGGCCGCCGTGCTCCACACGCTCAGTACGATCCTGATCATCTTCAACAGCGCGCGCCTGGTGCGCAGCGGCGAAGAAATAACGCTTGAAAGTTCTTCCGAAGAACTGTAAAAACCAAACGGGGGGAGAATTAGATTATGGCAAACGAAAACAACCAGCCGGTAGTCAATGCGGTCGGACTGACCAAGATATTCCGGGACTTCTGGGGCAGACCAAAAGCCAAGGCGGTGATGGATATCGATTTCAACGTATACCCCGGTGAAGTGATCGGGCTTCTCGGCCCGAATGGTTCCGGCAAGTCCACCACCGTCAAAATGCTGCTGGGACTCCTCTATCCGACGGCCGGTACCCTCTCCGTGCTGGGGCGCTCGCCCCGCGCGGTGGAAACCAAACTGGAAATCGGTTACCTGCCGGAAGAATCCTATCTTTACAAATACCTGACCGCCAGTGAGACGCTCGACTTTTTCGGAGCACTCTTCGGGTTGTCGGCGGCGGAACGGAAACTTCGTACCGAGCAATTGCTGGACATGGTGGGGCTAAGCCACGCCCGCCGCCGCCGTGTCGGTGAATTTTCCAAGGGTATGGCGCGCCGGATCGGTCTGGCCCAGGCCATGATCAACGACCCCGCGTTGCTGATTCTGGACGAACCGACTTCCGGACTCGACCCGCTGGGCTGCAAGGAAGTCAAGGATTTGATTCTGCACCTGAAAAAACGAGGCAAAACCGTGATCGTAACCAGTCACATGCTCAGCGACGTGGAAGATATCTGCGACCGCGTCATGATCATGTACGGCGGCAAAATCCGTGCCGAAGGAACCTTGAAGGAACTCCTGACCATTACCGATTCCAGCCGCATCACCACCCCGGTTCTCAGCCCGGAAATCACGGCCAAAGTGCTTAAAATCCTGCGCGAAAACTTCGGCAGCGAAGAAGAGTTCCGGGTGGATCATCCCCGCAAGAGCCTTGAAGAATTCTTCCTTGATGTCATCAATCAGGCCCGCCATGACAGCGTCGAAACCGCCGGTGTGGTCAGCGGCGGCAATATCGCCAGCTACCTGAACGACGACAAAGATACGGTCCTGAGCGCCTTGACCCAAAACGAAGAAACCGTGGAAGAGAAAGAGCCATTCCCGGACCCCGGCGAAGTTTCCAGAGCAGAGGCCGCCGTCGAAGCCCGCCTCGAAAAATTGACGGAGGAAGAAAAGCCGGTCGAACCGGAAGTCAGTAAGAAAGACGAACTGGCAGCCGAGAAACTGGCCGAAGCCAACGATAAACTAAAAGACTTGCTGTCCGGTAAATGACGGCTTAACTGAGAGAATAGCATATGGTGCCATTTTTAGGAATTGTGCGACTGACACTGAAAACGGCGGTCAGATCCAATATTTTTCAGTTACTGCTGTTAGTGCTGCTGGTCTGCATCGTCGCCGTCCCGACCTCAATCGCCGGAGACGGAACCGCCCGGGGATATATTCAGATATCCCTGAAATACAGTCTGGCGATGACCGGTTTTATCCTGTCGCTGTCATCGGTCTGGCTCGGATGTTTCATCATGTCGCGCGACACGGAAACCTACCAGCTCCACATGGTAGTGACCAAATCCATCTCGCGCCTGACAGTCTGGGTCGGCAAATGGACCGGGATCGTCCTGATTCATCTGGTGCTGCTCTTGCTGGCTTCGCTGACGATCTACTTCATCGTTCAGTACCAGTATCACCGCCAAAGTTTCTCCGCCGAAGAAAAACAGCGCATTGAAAACGAAGTCATGGTAGCCCGGCGCGTTTATTATCCGATCATGCCCAAAATGGACGAGCTGGCCCGCAAGGAACTGGCCCGCAGGCTGGAAATAAACAAACGCAGCGGACGAACGGTAGATGAATCCCAAATGGCCCAGGACCAGTTGTTCCAGGACATCAAGCGGGAAATTGTCTCCCGCTACTCCCAGATTGCGTTTGGTGAAGTCCGCGAATGGCGTTATGAAAATCTGCCGACAGACTACACGGGACCGGTTTTTCTGCGTTTTCGTTTTTACGTGTCCAAAATCGGCGGCAACGAACAGCGGCTCTCCCAGGGCCTGTGGATTTTAGGCTTTCCGTTCCTGCCGGAAGAACAGGAAACCGGAAAGCAGAAAGTGACCGAGCAGAAAGACATCAAAGAGAAAAAATACAATTTTGCGGCCTATCCGATGAGTCAAGGGCCGGAACAGATCATGTCCGGTGAATTCCACGAACGCGTAATTAGTTCGAAGTTCATCAGCGCAAACGGTGAAATGCTGATTGCGTTCCAGAATTTCGACACGAACCGGGAAGGCATGTTTTTCCAGCCGGCGGACGGACCGAAGATTCTGGTCAGCGCCGGCAGCTTCACCAGCAACTACTTCCGGGCGGTACTGGTCATTTTCATCCAACTGCTGATCATGGCGGGGCTGGGATGCGCGGCGGCTTCGGTGTTGAGCATGCCTACCGCCGTTTTCCTGGTGATTTCCTACATCATTGCGGGCAGTCTGTCCATACTCCTGAGCGGAACTACTTATTTCAGCGGTCCGGCGGACTATCTGGGGTCTTACATGGGCAAGATTCTGCTGCTTTTCGTCATTCCGCTGCAGGCGTTCGATATTTCATATTATGTGGCGGGGGGCGAACTGATCGAATTTTCGTTGATCGGTTCGATCTTCCTGCAATATTTCATCCTGCGGGGGGTACCGTTTTTCCTGCTTGGAATGTTTTTGTATAAACGCAGAGAACTGGGGCTGGTAATCAGAAAATGAATAATAAACTCCGAAATTTGGTGCTCATTCTGTCGCTGGTGGCCGTTACCGGTATTCTGGCAATTCTCCTGAACTCGACCAGTGACCGGCTCAACGTGATGGTCAAAGAGCATAACCTCCACGCGACCGGGCAGATCAGCAATGCGCCGCCGATGGTTGTTTTCACCACCATGGCGCTGGGCAGTTTCCGCGGCATTCTGGCGGATGTGCTGTGGCTGCGCGCCGCTTCGCTGCAGGATTCCGGCAATTACTTCGAAATGGTCCAGCTTGCATACTGGATTACCGAACTCCAACCGCGTTTTTCAGGGGCCACCGCCTACTTGGCCTGGAATATGGCGTACAACATTTCCGTGACCTGTTCGTTGCCGCAGGACCGCTGGCGCTGGGTCATGGAGGGAATTCGCCTGATCCGGGACAAGGCCATCAATTATAACCCCAGCGATCCGGTCATTTACAAAGAACTCGGCTGGATTTTTATGCACAAAATGGGAAATGTCCTCGACGACGCCAACAAATATTACAAAAACCGACTGGCGGTGGAAGTCGGCGAAATCATCGGCGACAATCCCGACTGGGAGAAGTATATCGCGGCACCGAAAGACGAGGCCGCATTCAAAAAATTATATCCACCGAAGAATCCGTTCTGGAAGACTCTGGAAACGGCCGGTTTCGCCAACCTCGGGGAACTCTACGCCAAATTCGTCGAGGCCAAGGGACAAGTGCCTGAATCGCTGACCAAACAGATGGCGGCCGATAAAATCAACATCGATATTGATTACTATCTGCGCCGTCAATGGCTGATGGAGGAGTTCCGCCTCGACGCCGACCTGATCAACCAGATCAATAAAGAGTACGGCAAACTGGAATGGCGTCTGCCGGAATCCCAGGCCATCTACTGGGCGACCAAGGGGCTTGAAATGACGGTGGGGCACCGCGATCTTTCCTGTGAACGCATGATCACCCAAGCCCTCAGCAACTCCTTCCAGGCCGGTCGTATTCTGTGGCTTGACAAGGTGAATTACGAAAACATCATCCTGGTCCCGAACTTCAATGTGGTCGATTCAGTAGAAAAGGCCTATCAGAAAGCCTGGGAACAGAACGATCATCAGTCCAGTTTCCGTTCGGCGAAGATCAACTTCTACAAAGATGCGATCACGCTGTTGTACAACTACGGCGACATCAAAAAGGCCCAGGAATATTACGGCAAACTCCGCAAGGAAGAGCCCGGAGCACATCGGTTGTCGCTGGACAATTTCGTCATGAAGGAATGGTCGGAAGACGTTCGGGACGCCAGCATCAAGCAAGCGACCGACCAGATCAGCGGCCTGATTTACCAGAGTTGCCTGTATCTGGCGCTGGGTGACGACGACGCGGCCACATCCCACGAACGCATGGCGCGTTTCCTCTACGGCACTTATATGAAGACCGTGGAAGGCATTGAAGGGCGTGTCGGCCTGCCGCCCTACGCGCAGATGAAGAAATCAATCGTGGAATTCTGTTTGAAAACTTTCCCGCCGGCAGTGGCGGCAGTCCTGCGCGATCGACTAAGTCAGGAACTCGAAGATCAGAACAAGCAATTGCCCGAGCAGAAAAGCTCGTTGCTGCCGGACAGCAAAGCGCTTCTACCGCTGCCCGCCATTAAGTAACAAGCAAAAAAACGAACGGGTCCCGTACCATATTGGAGCGGGACCCGTTTTTTATTTCAATAAAGAGGGGAAACGAAGGGAGTCAGAATACGTATTCCGCCTTTTTGGCTTTTGCCCTGGAATTTTCTTCGATCACATGGGCCAGGGTAATCGCCGCGGCCTCGCGACGAAATGTTTCGGAAAGGCGCTTCCAGATGCGGGTGGTTTCACAAACGGGCAGACGTGAACAAATCTGACTGCCTTTGGTACAGCGGACCAGTTCCAGTTTGCCTTCGAAGAGCTCGATCACTTCCAACAGCGTAATGGACTCGGGGGGACGGCTCAAAAGATATCCGCCGGCGCATCCGCGTTCCGCCCGGACCATGCCGGAGCGTTTCAGCGAAATCATGATCTGTTCGATATAGGGCTCGGTTATCTCCTGGGTTTCGGCCAGTGTTTTGCCCTTGACCGATACGCCGGTATTATAATTGAGCGCCAGTTGAATCAGAATCCTGACTCCATACCTGGATTTACTGGAAAGGTTCATAATTGCCTCCTCATCATATTACAAAAAAAATAATGTCTATTCAAAAAGTAAAGTATGACTTTTTCCGAAAAAAGCAAGTCCCTAAATCAATTTATTTGGATTTTTTTCATCATTTTTTATCATCCCAGTGTAAAAAACATGCTGAATTTGTGCCGTTTATGATTGAATTTCCCATATTTAATTATATTATTTTAAAGGCACCGGTATTTCACCGGTACGAAATATAGGGATACAGTTATGAAAGTTCTATTAATCAACGGCAGTCCCCACCGCCAGGGGTGTACCTTTACCGCGTTGTCCGAAGTCGCGGCAACGCTGGAAAAACACGAAATCGACACGGAAATCTTCCACATCGGCGTCAAGGCGATTCACGGCTGTACCGCTTGCGGGGCCTGCGCCGAAAGCGGCTATTGTGTATTCAAAGAGGACACGGTAAACAGTGCCATCGATCTGTGCAAAAAAGCGGACGGCATTATCGTCGGCTCCCCGGTGTATTATGCGGGACCGAACGGAGCGTTGTGCGCATTCCTGGACCGGGTGTTCTTTATGAAGAGCCGTCCCTATGCCTACAAACCGGCGGCGGCGGTCGTCAGTTGTCGTCGCGGCGGGGCCAGCGCGGCATTCGACCGGCTGAACAAATATTTCACGATCTCAAACATGCCGGTCGTGCCCTCCCAATACTGGAACGCGGTCCACGGCAACACCCCCGATGAGGTGCGCCAGGATGCCGAGGGACTCCAGATCATGCGTACCCTGGGCAATAATATGGCATGGTTGCTGAAGTGCATTGAAGCCGCTAAAGGCAAAGTTCAACTCCCGGTAACGGAAGCCCCGGTCAGGACAAATTTCATTCGCTGAAACCCGACTCTTGCCGAAATAATTCCGTTGACGGATTGAAAAAACACCGTTCCGGCGCTACATTTCTCAAATGTAAAAAAACGGAAAACAGCAATGAAAATAATTTTTAACCGAAAAGAAATGGATGTCGCAGACGGCG
The DNA here is from genome assembly GCA_937888615.1 of uncultured Lentisphaeria bacterium. GTDB lineage: Bacteria > Verrucomicrobiota > Lentisphaeria > Victivallales > Victivallaceae > UBA5239. The sequence goes on from CALABZ010000086.1 coordinate 35,733, forward strand.
TCACCTTGCGGGATTTTCTTCTGTCGGCCGGGCTCAATCTGGAACGTGTCATCGTGGAATTGAACGATGAACTGGTCCCGGGTCCCCGTTGGGAAGAAACCGTGCTGAACGACGGCGACCGGCTTCTGGCGGTAACATTCGTCGGCGGAGGTTGATCGCATGAACTGCCTGCACCGTGGGCTGGAACGTTATTTCAGCGCGGAACAACTGGCGCGAATCGCCGCCGTGCGGGTCGGAATCGCCGGCGCCGGAGGGTTAGGGTCGAATTGCGCGCAAATGCTGGTGCGCAGCGGCTTCACCCAGTTGACGATTGCCGATTTCGACGTGGTGGAAGCGGCAAACCTGAACCGTCAGTTCTTCTTCCCGGATCAGCTCGGCAGACCGAAGGTCGAGGCACTCCGGGAAAATCTGTTGCGCCTGAACCCCGATTTGAGGGCGAATTTTGTCAACCGCAGGATCGACGCGGACAACGCGCCGGAAACCTTTGCCGGGTGCGACGTGATCGTCGAAGCATTCGACCGCGCGGAATACAAAAAAATGTTGGCCGAAGTCTTTTATAACGCCGTTCCCCTCTACATTTCGGCCTCCGGCCTCGGCGGCTGGGGAAACAGCGACTCCATCACGGTCCGGCGCGTCAACAGTCGTTTTTACCTGGTCGGCGACAGCGTCACCGAGGCGAACGAAGCAGCTCCGCCCTGTGCCCCCAGGGTTCATATCGCCGCCGCCAAGCAGGCGGACCTGGTACTGGCATATGCATTAGGAGATATTTAAATCATGAAGGAGAATCTGTCATGCAGGATATGATCAATGAAATCAAGCGCCTGAAAAAAGAGCGCAACGCCATCATCCTTGCCCATAATTATGTGCTGCCGGAAATACAGGACATTGCCGATTTTCTGGGTGACTCATTGGAGCTGAGCATCAAGGCCCGCGATGCCAAAGCCGACGTCATCGTATTCTGCGGCGTCCGTTTTATGGCCGAAACCGCCAAGATTCTCTCTCCTGAGCGGACCGTACTGCTGCCGGTGCCCGACGCCGGTTGTCCGATGGCCGACATGGCCGACGCCGAAAAAGTCCGCGCTTTCCGCAAACAATATCCCGACGCCGTCGCCATCTGCTATGTCAACAGCACGGCGGAGGTCAAGGCGGAAGTCGACATCTGCTGTACGTCGTCCAACGTCGACAAAATCGTCAGTCTGGTGCCGAAAGACCGTGACATCATTTTCCTGCCGGACATTAACCTCGGCGCCAATGTCAGCAACAAGCTGAACCGGAAAATGTTGTTCTGGCCCGGCTTCTGCCCGATTCACCATCATGCCACGCCGGAAATGGTCCGCGCGGCGCGTATCGCCCACCCCGGTGCAATCGTACTTGTACACCCCGAATGCCCGGTCGAAACAGTCGCCGAGGCCGATTATGCGCTGAGCACCGGCGGCATCCTCCAGTTCGTCCGCGAATCGGAGGCGAAAGAATTCATCGTCGGCACCGAATACGGCATCATAAACCGTCTGAAAAACGAGAATCCCGGCAAGAAGTTCTATAAACTACCCCATGACCTGATCTGTCCCGACATGAAGAAAACCAAACTGGCGGACGTACTGAACGCCCTCCAAAATATGGTCCACAAAGTGGAACTCCCCGTCGAGCTCATGGACCGCGCCAGACTGCCGATCACCCGGATGCTCGAACAGAAATTATGAGTACGAAACCTTTATATGTAGCGGCGATGAGCGGCGGAGTCGACTCCACCGTCGCCGCCGCGCTGGCCCTCGAGTCCGGAGCCCGCGTAACCGGCGTGACGCTGATCCTGCGGGACTGCGACGGCAACGGCGGCTGCGGCAGCGACGACCGCGAACAGGTCACCCGGGTCGCCGCCCAGCTTGGTATTGAGCACCAGTTCCTTGATCTGCGCCGCGAATTCCGCGAAAAAGTGTTGGAATATTCCTGGAACGAATATCGGGCCGGACGCACCCCGAATCCCTGTGCGTTCTGTAATTTTCACCTGAAATTCGGACTGCTTGCTGAACACGCCCGCGCCCTCGGCGCCGACGCCATGCTGACCGGCCATTACGCCATCCTTGATCATGAAAAAGGCGAACTCCGTCACGCCGTCGATACCAGCAAGGACCAGGTCTATTTCCTCGCGCTCCTGACCCGCGAACAACTGAAGTTCTGCCGGATGCCCCTCGGTTCTTTGACCAAAGACGAAGTGCGCCGCCGCGCCGATGTGCTGGGACTTGAAAACGCGCGGAAAAAGGAAAGCCAGGATGCCTGCTTCGGGGTTCCCGGTGAAGCTTTTTCGCAAACACTGGCGGCTTATTTCGAAGCCGCGCCGGTCCCCGGTGAAATCGTGGATGAAAACGGCAAGGTGCTGGGACGCCATCAGGGCATTCATCTTTATACCATCGGCCAGCGCAAAGGGCTCGGCGTGGCGATGGGCCGTCCGGCCTATGTGACGGCTATCGACGCGAAAACCGGGCGCGTGGTGCTTTCCACCGACTCAAGCGTACTGTTGCGGAACATTATCGAAGTGGACCGGGTCAACATGATGGCGGACCGCCCCGAACAATTCCAATGCGAAGTCCAGACCCGTTACCGCCAGAAACCGGTGCCGGCGACTGTAACCCTGCTGGCCGGAGGACGGGCTCGACTGGAATTAAACTCACCGGTCACGGCTCCGGCGGTCGGACAGGTCGCGGCCTTTTATGACGGCGACCTGGTTCTCGGCGGCGGCATTATCACACAAACCAGCCAAAAGGAAAAATAAAATGACGTTGAAAACATTCATGTCGGCAATGGTCCTCGCCATTAGTTCGCTGGCTCTGTCCGCACAAAATACAGCCCTGCAGGTAACGACGGACAAACCGGAAGGGATTTACCGGAACGGCGAAAATGTTATTTTCAATATTCAGGTGCTTGAAAACGGCAAACCCGCTCCCGGCGAAAAATTCAGTTATGAACTGTGGACGGACGGACAGAAACCCATGAAGAACTCCGCCGTTTCCGCCGCCGAGCCGATACAGGTTAAATCCGCCCTTGATAAACCCGGCTGGACCCATATAGCGGTTTCGCTGACCGACAAGGACGGCAAGCCGATCGCAAAGAGCGTAAAACGCCTCGGCGCCATGATTGATCCGGAATCCATCAAGCCGGGAGCCGACGAACCGAAGGATTTCGACGCGTTCTGGAAGGAACAGCGCGAAACGTTGAACAAAGTCCCGGTGAAAGCCATTTTAGATGACGCGGGCGTCATCGAGAAAGACGGCGTCAAATACCGTTGCTACGACGTCAAAATCGATTGCGCCAGCGTGGCCCCGGTCTCCGGCTACCTGACGATTCCCGAAGGTGCAAAGCCGGGTTCATTGAAAGCGGTGGTCTATTATCACGGCGCGGGCGTCCGCAGTTCCGACAAACAGATGAACCCCAACGCGATCGTGCTGGATGTCAACGCTCACGGAATCCTTAACGGACAGCCGCGGGAATTCTATCAATACCTGAACCGGACCAATCTTTCCGGTTATCAGTTCCGCAATGCGGAGGACCGTTACAAATTTTATTTCCGCGAAATGTTCCTGAGGGTCATGCGCGCACTTGACTATATGAAGAACCGCCCGGAATGGAACGGCAAAGACTTGATCGCCTACGGTTCCAGCCAGGGCGGCGCCCAGGCGCTGGCGGCGGCGGGCCTGGACCCGCAGGTGACTTTGTGCGTGGCCTGCGTACCGGCCCTGAGCGACCACGGCGGCCTTCTGGCCGGGCGTGAATCCGGCTGGCCGCGGCTGATCCGACTGGACAAGGACGGGAAACCGGACAACGCCAAAATTGCGGAAACGTCCGGCTATTACGACTCGGCTAATTTTGCCAAACGAATCAAGGCCGAAACCTGTATGTCGGCGGGATTCATCGACACGGTTTGCGTGCCGACCTCGGTATACGCCGCTTACAACAGCCTTCCGGCCGGCACCAAAAAAATCATGTACAACATGCCCGCCATGGGTCACGTCGGGAATAACCCGCCCGGGCAAAAACGGCTTCAGGAAGTCCTGTCCGCCAAATAATCATTCCCTGCCGAACGGCATGGTGACATAAAGCAGCGAATCGCCGGGGAGCTTCATTTCCTCGGCGAGTTTTTTTGTATCCACCGCGCCGCAGACGACCGTGGCGAAACCGCCCGAAGCCGCATACAGGTAAATGTTCTGAACCACAAATCCGATATGCATCGGAGCATAAACAGCGATCCGGTCCGTGGGAAACCGCTTCGCCTTCATTTTCGCTGAATCGGATACCGGGATCAAGACCACCGGGGCGGTCGTATGCATTTGAGTCTGGAAACCGCAGAACGGACGCAGGTCGCGGGCCTGTTCCAACAATAATTCGTGTTTGGCGGGATCATACCGGTACAGTCCGTCTTTCATGGCGGCATAAAGTACGATATCCTGAATATTGCGGGCGGTGGGATTGGTGCGGCGTCCGTCCGGCCGGGTCACGCCGGTGGCGGCGTAGCACAAATCGGATAACTCCTGCATAGTAAGCGGTTTGTCGCTGATATTCCGCTTCGACTTGCGTTCAGTCAGTACTTGCATGAACGGTTTGCCGCCGGTTTTATCCGGGGGCGGCAACTTAATGACTTTATCAGCGGCAGTCAGGCAGGCAAACGCTCCGCACAAAGCGAGACAGCATAATGATTTCTTCATAAATTCCTCCGGGTTACTGGAATAAATTACACCCGGAAGAAACTCGTGTCAAATTATTTAGAATGTTTTGGCCGCGTAATCGACGGCATTGCGGAAGAACGCGACCCCCTGCCCTTCGGGCGGAAGTTCGCCTTTCAGCTTGTCGGTGGTCCAACTCGGGGAGTTGAACGGCGACAGGAACGCTTCCGGGTGGGGCATCAGTCCGAAGATACGCCCGGTGGAGTCGCAAATACCGGCAATGGCATTCAACGAACCGTTGGGATTGGCCGGGAAACTGTCGGCAATGGAGCCGTCGGCATTAGCGTAACGGAGAACGACCAGATTGTTCTTTTCGATCAATTCCATCGTGGCCTCGTCAGCGACGAATTTGCCTTCGCCATGGCGGATCGGCAGACGCACGAGATCAATTCCCTTCGTGAACACGCAGGGCGAAGCGGGATTGGCTTTCAGATAACACCAGTCATCGCGGAAAACACCGGAATCGTTGTGGGCCAGCGCCGCCTGCTGGGTGAAATACTGGCCGTTCAGCGCCGGAACCATGCCCAGCCGGGTCAGCGTCTGGAAGCCGTTGCAGATGCCGATGACGAGTTTGCCGTCGGCGATGAATTTTTCGAGCTGGTCGCGCAGGTTGTATTTGACGCGGTTGGCGAAAACAGAACCAGAGCCGAGATGATCCCCGAACGAAAATCCACCGATAAATGCCAGGATATGAAACTCGCCCAGGTTACGCTTGCCGGCGAGGATATCGTTCAGGTGAACTTTTTCGGCGGTGGCCCCGCAATAATTGAAGGCGGTGGCGGTTTCTTTTTCACAATTTAATCCGAATCCGGTAATAACCAACACTTTGACGTCTGCTTTATCCATATCGACCCTGGCTGTTTGACAAGTTAAAAATCATTTCAGGTAAATTACCCCCAATCCCCCTGATTTTCAAATCAATATGGTCATGAAATGACAATTTTATCGCGGTCGCAAAGTCATTGTCCGGCTTCATCGTTCAACCGCGCGAAAAACTCGTGCATAAAGGCGGCGCGTTCATGGGCGAGCTCGCGCCCGGCCCCGGTCAGCATCCGATCTTCGATATGGCGAAGCTTGACCAGATACTCGCGATACGCCGAGTCCTCGCGGCTGTACTCGGCGGAATTCATGGCTTCTTCGGCGGTGTTGTGGAGGCGGGCGCCTTCGCGCCCGGCGAAGTAAAACGCGCGGCCAATGCCGACCGCACCGATAGAGTCGAGTTTGTCGGCATCGTAAACAATTTTTTCTTCAAGCGTCTGCGGAATCAGTTTGCCGCGGAAGCGGTGGGTTCGCACACAGGCGGCCACCTTGACGATAAACTCCGGCTCACAGCCGTGTTTTTCCAACAATTCGGCGGCCTGTTCCGCACCGTAACGGGCATGGCAGTGCCGCCCTTTGGAGCGTATTTCCTCGGGACGGCCAATATCGTGCAGCAGTGCGGCGGTTTCCACCACCGTCAGGTCCGCGCCGGATTCCAGCGCCGCCAGCTTCCGGGCATTGGCAAGCACCCGCATGGTGTGGTCGAAATCATGACAGCCGGAGGCGGACTCAAGGATCGTTCTTACCTCCGCTTCAAGGACGGCGAAAAGTCCGGTCATGAGTTCTCCAGGAGTTCGAACAGTTCTTCCGGTGTATCGGCTACCCGGATCAGCCCGTAGTGTGGAGAACGTAAAAATCCCTCGTTACAGCAATGCTCCAGGAAACGCAAAAGATGGTTATAGAATCCCGCAGTGTTCAGAAACACGCACGGGAGCATGTGCAAATTAAGCTGGCGCCAGGCAAAGGCCTCCATGATTTCGTCGAGGGTACCGAAACCGCCGGGCATAGCGATCAGCGCGTCGGCCTTTTCGATCATCATCCGTTTACGGGTATGCATGGAATCGACGACATGAAGTTCGGTCAGCCCCGGATGGACCAATTCTCCGGGAAGCTTGTCCGGGATGATTCCGGTGACTTTGCCGCCTTCCCGCAAAACCGCGTCAGCGATAATCCCCATGGTGCCGGAGGCCGCACCGCCATAGATCAGCGAACAGCCGCGCCGGGCGATCATTGATCCCAGGCGCATCGCCGTGTCGCGGTAAATCGGCGACACCTCGCCGGAAGAACCGCAGTACACACAAATGTTACGGATTTTTGTGTTCATACATGGCCTTCAGCTTGCGTACATAATCACGCATCGCCAGCGGCAATGAGGCGTCGCCGGCAATCCGGTCGAGAACTTTCAAGGCTTGCGCCGTTCCGCCGGCGGTCAATAATTTTCCGGCCTCCGCCAATTCCAGTTCGGCAGGCAGGGGAGACAACACATCCCGGACCTCTTCCTGTTCGCGATCCACTTTACCGAGCAACCGGACAGCACCATTCAGCGCGACGGTACGGTCGGCCAGCGTCACGTGCGTCATAGAAAGAGTCCGCAGGTATGCTTCCAGTGCCGGAAGCGGGAAACCGTGTTTCTCATAGGCGCGACCGGTGGAAAGCATGGCCCGTCCCGAAAAGCTGTTGCCGACCTGTGCGCCGTAATCATACGACACCAGAGCCTTGCGCCATTGGCCGCCCTGTTCCTGAAGCTGACCATACAGACAGTAATATTCTCCTTTGAACGCCGGAGGCACCGCGTCCGCATCCGCAATCACGCCCAACGCTTCCCGTGAACGTCCGAGCGCGCCGAGGAGCCGCATCCGATGAAATTTGAACCGGCAGAGCCAAGCCTTGTCGCCTCCGCATTCATCAATCATCTTGTCGGCGACGGCAAGCGCCCGCGGGTAATCTTTCAGTTCGCTCATGGCAAGGATCGCGAAATGCGCCGCTTTGCAGCGCTCGGTCGATGGCGCGGTCGGGAATTTTTCGAAAAAAGCAATGACTTCCGGGTAGCTGCCCTGCTGGAAAAGTTTCGCTCCTTTCATGGCGCTGTCGTCCGCCCGCAGCGTCAGGACGGCGGCAAAAGATAAAACGGCCAGTAATACATACTTCATATAATTGTCTCCCGAAGTCTGAATAAAGTTAGTACGAAAATCGGGAAATACAAGCCGGGTGCGGCAATTTTTGGTTTATTCGGTTGCTTTGGAGTGATTCCCAAGTTATATTTACAAGGATATGGAACATTACGGAGATCATACGTTGAAGATACTGGAAAAAATCGCCATTGCGGCCATCGTGACGCTGACAGTGCTATTGCCGCTCAAATTCGCCTCTCTGATCGGTATACCGGAAGCCACCGCCCTTTTCCCTGAAGAACTTTTTCCATGGCTCATCGTGCTCTGGCCGGTATCAGCGTTTCCCGTTTTCAGCGCGGCGGTGCTGATTATCGCGCTGATTGCGTTCAGGCCGCGCCCGAATAAACAGTTCAAGGCCTTCGTCATCGCCGGGCTGTGGCTACTCCTCGGACTGGTCGGCTATATCGGCGCGATCAACGCCGAAACTTATGACTTCGTCGCCATGGAGATTCCGCATGGACTCGGAATCGGGGCCTATGCCGCCTCGGTTTACCTGTTGCTGTCGAACCGCCCCGAATGGCGGCGGAAACTCCTTTTTATCATGTTCGCTACCGCCATGCTGGTGGCATTGCTGGGGTGGGAACAGCGTCTGGCGGGCTTCGAGGACACGCGCAATTTCACCATCCAGCAGGAACAATCGACTGGCCTCGCTCTCTCCGAGGCCTTGAAAGCCCGTATTTTCGACGACCGGATTTATTCCACGTTCGGCTCCTGCAACAATCTCGGCGGTTTTCTGTTGATGATGCTGCCGCTGCTCTTTTATCTGGCCTGGCGGGCGGGCGGGCGGATCGAACCACCATGGGGCGGACGAATCGTATTCCTGTCGCTGGGGGTGTTGATCATGGCGGCGCCGTTTTTCATGACCGCCAGCCGGGCGGCTTTCGCCTGTCTGCTGGCGACGTGCGTACTTTTCGTACTGATGCTTCCGGTCGGGAAATGGGTCCGTTGGGGAATCGTCGGCGGAGCGGTTTTCGCCGTGATTGCCGGGACGTTTTACATCGCACTTCGCGGGCGCGGCTTCTCCTCAATGGAAGCGCGGTTGGATTATCAATGGTCCTCGCTGTGGATCTTCCTGAAAAATCCGTTTCTCGGCACCGGCTGGGGGGATTTTTTCCACGACTACATGATCATCAAGCGTTTTCCGGGAAATGAAGCGCCGCACGACCCGCATTGCATGATCGCCGCCTATTTCAGCCAGTGCGGAATCCTCGGCGGACTGGTCTGTCTCGCAGTCCTGTTTTATCCGTTGTGGGAGGGCTGGCGCAAAATCCACCGTTCCGCGCAATCCGTTTTTTCCAATCTTGATACCTGGCTGCTGCTTGGAATCGCCGGCGTGACCATGCATTCACAGCTCGACACCAACATGCAGGTGCCGGCGATGATGTGCTACCTTGCAGGATTCCAAATCATCCTGTTGACCGATGAGAAAGAACCGGAACGTACACTCGGGACGAAAACCCGTTGGTTCCTCCAGGTTGGCTTCGTCCTGGCGGCGCTCTGGATGGCGCTGGCGGGCGGCTGGGGCAGCGTCAAGCTGGTTCAGGGCGAAAAAGCCTTCGCCACCCTCTGCGACCTGGCCTCTCCGATGGGCAAAAAGCCCGAAGAATTTTACCGGGTCTCCCCGGAACAAGTCAATCTGGCGTTGAACAAAGCTGTGGAACTGCGGCCGTATTCACCGTTCCCGTGGCAGGTGGCGGCGGACTTCATGTTCGGGCGCGGCCTGTACGATATCGCCGAAATCTATTACCTGAAAGCGTTGGAACTGTCCCCCGAGCGGGCCTCTCTGAACCATCGTCTCCACCGACTCTACCGGCTGACCGGCAACGAAGCCCAGGCCGCCAAATACCTGAAACGCGCACAGGAATTATTTCCCAACAACGAAGATTACCGGGAGCCATGGTCGCCGAAATGAGTGAATTATCCACTACCGAAATGTTGATTCTGCGCAAGAGCCCCTACCGCGAAAGCAGTCTCATCGCCGCCGGAATCACCCCCGAAAACGGACGCCTCGACCTGGTGGTTAAGGGCGAATTGGCGTTCAGCAAAAAGAAATTTCCGGTCATCGACCTTTTCCGCGAGATTCAAGTCGAATTCGCCCGCAGTCCGCAGTCCACACTGCATAATCTGTGCCAGGCGGAGGTCATCGCCGACTGCGGCGAAGAACTGGCCGCCGCCCACGACAACTTTCTGCTGGCCTCGGAACTCGGCGAATTGATCCTGAAAACCGCCAAACCGGACCTCCCCTGTCCTGAAACCTTCGACGCCGCCCTGAACGTCCTGGGAATGCTCAGCCGCATTGCCGCGGACGAACCGCAGGCCCCCGCCAAGCGTGCCCGTTGCGCCGCCATGATGAAGCTGGTCATCCTCAGCGAAAACGGCCTGCTGCCGGAATACCTCGACCCCGATCCCGATGCCAACGTCGAAAAACACGATCTGCTCGACCATATCCTCGCCGCCGCCCAGGGGCTCGACGACCCGCCCGTCAACACCGGACGTTTCTGGACGCAGATGAACCAATGGGCCGATCAGTTGATCGCCAAAGCGGAATTGTGCGGATGACCGACGAAGAATTACAGGTGATGAAAAGCGCGGTCCGCATATTGACCCGCCGGCCGCATTCGCGCAAGGAGCTGATCGACAAGCTGATGGCGCGCGACTTCCGTTACCCCGCCGTGCTGGCGGTGATCCGGGAATGCGAGAAACACGGTTATCTGAACGACCGCCAGATGGTCGAGGATTACGCCGACGAACTCGCCGCCCGCGGCCACGGCGATTTTAAAATCAAGCTGAAACTGCGCAGCAAAGGGCTTTCCCCCGACCTGATCACCGAAAAACTGGAGGCGCTGAACGAAGATTCGCCCCCCGCCGAACGCGCCGAACAGGCTCTGGAACATCGGCTGCCCGCCCTGAACCGTGAAAAAGATCCCCGCAAACGCCGCGAAAAGGCTTACCGTTTCCTCGCTTCACGCGGTTTCGACGGCGAAAGTATCCGGGCCGCGCTGGAGCATATGGAGAATGATGATGAAGATTATTGATGCGCACATTCATTTCGGCGTCAGCGAAGGCTTCGACCATGTAGCGCAGGAGTCCAGGCAGGTCAACAGCGTGGAATTTCTCGCCAAAGCTTTTGCCGACAACCATGTCGTCCAAGCCATCGCGATGGGTACCCGGCGCGGCGACAACTCCGCCGTCTGTTCCCCGCAGACCCCGGACCTCGGCGGCAAACTTAATCCAGAACACTACAACCAGCCGGACTTCATCCGCTACTGCTGCGGCGTGGACAGTTCGGCCCTGCCGGGCTGCGACCTTGCCCAATCCCTGGCCGAATTCGAACAACTGTTGCGTACTCCTCAATGCGTGGGCATAAAGATATACACCGGCTACAATCATCTGTACCCGCACGACCGCATTCATTACCCCTTTTACGAGCTGGCGCAGCAGTACGACGTGCCGGTGGTGCTGCATACCGGCGACACCGCCGGAACCCGCGGGCTGGTCAAGTATTCACACCCGTTGGAAATCGATGAGCTGGCGATGGCGTTTCCACAGGTGCGCTTCGTCATGGCGCATTACGGCAATCCCTGGATTGTCGACGCTACCGAAGTGGCGATTAAAAATCCGAACGTCTTCATCGATCTATCAGGACTTGCCGCCGGGGACTTCAGCGTGGACGATTTTTTCGAGAACTACCGCGGCTATGTGGAGCACCTGCGGACCTGGATGGCGTACCTGTCCGATTACGGCAAATTCATGTACGGTTCCGACTGGCCGCTGGTACGCGTCGACACCTACATCGAACTGATCCGGCGGCTGACGCCGGAGAAATACCACCCGCAGATTTTTTACGAAAACGCCAAGCGCGTCTTTACCAGACTCTGACGGAGTTCAACGGAACTTCTCGGCCTGATAAATCCGGGTTTCCCGGTATTCGGCGTCCGGATCGCTGAAAAAACAGGTGAATGGTTTGTTGCTGCGCCCTTTCACGTATTCAAGAGTTTTGCGGTCCAGCGCGACAATGGCGCTGACCGCCCCGGCCCGCGCCGCCATGCCGCACAGCTTCATCCGTTCGGCAAGTCCAAGCTTCTCTACCGTCGAGCCGCAGAATTCCAGCGCACAGCCGGCAGCGGCGCCGCCGATATCTTCAAGCAGGTTGGCGATTATGCGTTCCGTACCGACATTTTCCGGCAGTTTGCCGTTGATTTCAATTTTCAGCGATGGCGGCACGGTAAGTCCGTAGATGCCGGTTCCCATGATTGCCGCCGCGCCGGCACTGCCGACCCCGGAAGCGAAAAGTCCGAACGCCCCGTGTTGGCAAGTCATCGGATCGGTGCCGAACAGCACTTCGCCGGGTCGGCAATGGCCGCGTTTCGGCAACGCCTGATGGCAGTTTCCGATATAGTCGGTGGTGTCCGGGTCATAAAAGTACGGAAGCCCCTGTTCTTCGACGAACTCGCGTATCGCCGCCAGACGCCGACGATACGTCTCTTCGTCCGGCACAGCCTCGTGTCCGGGGATAATGACCACGCCGTCACGGCGGAAAATCCTGCCGTCCGCCCCGAATTCGCGTTTGAAAATATCAATGACTTCCGGACCGCGAACTTCATGAGTCAGCAGTACATCGACATGGACCCGAATCTTGTCGCCGGGTTTGATCGCGTCCTGCCCGGCCGCATGGGCCAGAATGTATTCGGTAATCGTCATTCCCATAATTTCAGACATCCTCTATTGATTGTCATGCTTATACTCAATTAGGGTAATGGCGGCAGTAATTTGTCGAACAAGTAAAGGATGAAACTGTCGCCGATAATCCATATGCAGGTCGCCGCCGCCAGAAATGGCCCGAACGGAACCGCCAGTCTAGACAAAGACTTGCCCCGCGCCAATGCCGCGCCAAACCCGATCAGCGTACCCGCCACCGAGGCGATCAACAGTATCGAAAACGCGGCGAACGGCCCGAGGCAGGCGCCGAGCGCCGCGATGTATTTGACATCCCCCAGCCCGAAAGCATCCTGACGGAAGATTTTCTCGCCGAGGAACGACACGCCCCACATCACCAGCCCGCACCCCAGCAGGGTAAAAATCGCATACGAGGCCGCCAGCAAATGGTTCTCCTGCCGCCAGGTTTCAGGAAACACCAACGCACTGACCAGCCCCAGAATCATGGTCGGAAATGTGATGCGGTCCGGGATGATCAGGTGTTCGAAATCGATAAAAGCCGTAGTCACCGCCAGCATGATCAGCCCGAAATAAAGCGGTAGAAATGTCAACGGATACCCCAGATAAACCACCTTGACAAATACCAGCAGGAACAGAACCCCGGTTAACAGTTCGACCAGAAAATAACGGATCGTGATCGGTTGCGCGCAGCCGCTGCATTTTCCGCGAAGCGCCAGCCAACTGACCAGCGGAATATTCTCGTACCAACGGATGTGATGTCCGCATTTGGGACAATGCGAGGGGGCGGTGACCACCGATTCCCCGCGCGGAATCCGCCAGATGCAAACATTCAGGAAACTGCCGATACAACAGCCGAGCCAGAAAACAAACACTGAAAACAAGACCGGCATTTCCTGAATCATCTCATAAAGGGTGGTAGTTGCGGGCGGTGTCATGATTTTTACTTCTGCTCCATTTTTTCGATTGCGTCGTTCAAAGCTTTGCGCATGATTTCCACCGGGGCGCTCAACCCGGTCCATAGTTCAAAAGCACGGGCCCCCTGATGCAACAGCATGCCGCGTCCGTCCGCCGCGGGCAGTTGACGCTCGCGCATCCATTTGAGCAAAGGGGTCTGCTTGTAGATCGTGTCGAAAAACGGCAATCCCTTGATCAGTTCGGGATTCACCGGCATCGGATCATCCGCTTTCAGCCCGAGGCTCGTCCCCTGAATCACCACCTTGGAAGCGGCGGCCAGAGCCCGGATGTGATCCTCGTCATCAAGGGCTGAACAATCTGTCTTGAGCTTGGGAAAATGCGATTTCAATTCGGCGGCCAAATCACACGCCTTGCTCAATGTGCGATTCGCAAAAAACAATTTTGAGGCCCCGGTGGCGGCGAAACAGAACGCCGTCGCCTTCACCGCTCCGCCGCACCCCAAAAACAGAATCGAACTGCCCTGAATCATCAGTCCGAATGCTTCGAACAATGCCATCGCCAATCCGTAACCGTCCGTCGAATACCCGGACAGTTTCCCGTCCCGGATCACAACGGTGTTGACGCTGGCGGCCCGACGGGCCGACTCCTCCACTTCATCCAGAAAAGGAATAATGTTCTCCTTGTGGGGGACAGTAATGTTGAATCCGAGCAATTTCTCCCGGGCCTCTTCCACAAAACCAGCCAGTTCGTCTTTGGATACCTCCACTTTGTCGTAAGGAGAGCCCAGGCCCGCCGCCTTGAACGCTGCATTCTGCATCTGCGGGGACAACGAATGCGCCACCGGATGCCCGATCACCACATATTGGGTTCTGCGCAGATAAAAATGCTTTGAATTGCCCATCTTGTCATAACCGATGGACTCGTTAATGTCCCGGATTGATTTTTCAAGGGCCTTTCTGGATTGCTCGGAATTCTCATCAATCCCGGGCTTGCCGCTGTAGAGCTGATACCCCGCGCGATAATGAGTATCGGTAATATTCGGCATGAGGACATTGGCCCCGGCCAACAGCCCGAGTTCACGCCCATTGGCGGACAACGCCTGCAGCGCAGTGGTCGAAGCAATATTGATATCCTTCAGCAAAATCCGGGCGCAGGCAATCATTTTCAATCCCAGTTCAAGCTGTTTCTGGCGGCGCACGTCGAAATCCGGCATAGCGGCCGCCAGCGGCGTCTGCGGATGCACCAGGTACGGTCCCATCCCGATCATGTCAATGTCCATTCGTTGAAAAAAACGCAGATCGTGGACCAGATTGTCCAGCGACTGATACGGCAGTCCGATCATGACACCGGTCCCGGTCTGGTATCCGACGGTCTGGAGGTCGAGCAGGCATTGCAGCCGCCGCTGGTAGGAATGGTCGCTCGGATGCAGTTTGGCGTACAACTCAGGATCTGAAGCCTCGATCCGCAGCAGATACCGAAGCGCCCCGGCCTCCAGCCAGCGCCGGTAAGTTTCAATCGTCTGTTCGCCGAGCGAAAGGGTAATTCCAAGCTGGCCGTTGGTACGCCGCGTGATCTCCTTGAGAATGTATTCGATAAAATCAATGAATTCTTCGTCATTGCGTTCGCCGCCCTGCAGAACGATGGAACCGTAGTGGTTATTCTGGGCCCAGATAACATTCTTCATGATTTCATTCTTTGTCAGCCAGAACCGCTTGACATCGTGGTTGCTTTTGCGGATGCCGCAATAAAAACAGTCTTTATTGCAGATGTTGCTGAGCTCGACCAGCCCGCGAAAATAGACCACACGCCCGACGTATTTGGTTTTCACCTCATAGGCCAGTTGATAAAGGCGTTGCAATTCGTCCGGGTCGGTAAGTCCCAGCAAATGTTTCAACCCGGCGTCATCCGGCTCACCGCCGTTTTCAATAAATTTGAAAAGTTCTTCCGTATTCATAATTTCCATAAAATCACAATTTCATTTCTCTTGTATGATTAAAATATCAACAAGTACGATTTCTTCAAGGTGGAACCCGGAAAAATATGCTTAAAATCCGAATATGGCATTGACATTGCCGGAATTGCGGCTATAAGATAGAGAAACAGATTTTACCAGGACAAACCGGAATATATGACCGTAAAGAACAAAAAAACGCTGACGAAAGCTTCGACCGAAGCGATTCTCGAAAGTATCTCGGACGGCGTTTTCACCGTTGACAGCGAATGGCGCATCAGCTCATTCAACCGCGCTGCGGAAACCATTACCGGCATCGATCGGGACGACGCCATCGGGCGCCCCTGCTCGGAAGTCTTCAAATCCAGCATGTGCGAAACCTCCTGTGCCCTCCGCAACACTCTCGAAACCGGCAAACAAACGGTTAACCGCACCGGATTCATCATCGACCGCCAGGGACGCAAAATTCCGGTCAGTGTCTCCACCGCGGTACTGCGCGACGCCTCGGGACGGGTGATCGGCGGTGCCGAAACGTTCCGCGATCTTAGCGAAGTGGAAGCCCTCCGGCACGAGCTTTCCGAACGCAGCCGCCTCGGTGACCTGGTCACCCGGAGCTCCTCGATGCGCCAGATCAGCGAACTCGCCCCGCTGGTGGCCGCCAGCTCCTCCACCGTACTGATCAACGGCGAAACCGGCACCGGCAAGGAACTGCTGGCCCGGGCGATCCACGGCATGAGCAAACGCGCCGCCAAACCGTTCGTCGCCATCAACTGCGGCGCATTGCCGGATACCCTGCTCGAATCGGAACTTTTCGGCTACCGCAAAGGCGCGTTCACCGGCGCGACCCAGGACAAGCCGGGATTGTTCGCCCGCGCCGCCGCCGGTACGCTGTTCCTGGACGAAATCGGCGACATCTCTCCGGCGCTCCAAATCCGATTGCTGCGGGTGTTGCAGGAACACACCTACGAGCCACTGGGCGGAACCCGCGCGGTAAGTACCGATGCCCGGGTCATAGCCGCCACGCACCGCGACCTCGCCGAACTGGTCAAAAACGGCCGCTTCCGCGAAGACCTTTATTATCGGATCAACGTGATCCGGTTAGAATTGCCGCCGCTGCGCCGCCGCAAAGAAGACATCCCGCTGCTGGTCGAACACTTTATCGAACGTTTCAACCGCCTCCAACAGAAAAATATCGCGGGGATCGCCCCCGCCGCCCTCGAACTGCTGTTCGCCCACGACTGGCCCGGCAATGTGCGGGAACTGGAAAATGTCATCGAACGGGCGTTCGTCATCTGTACCGGCGACAGAATCACCCCCGAAAACCTGCCCGAAGAACTGACCGGGCGCGCCGGCAAAAATCGTTCCGGCGGCATCGGCGCGGCGGTAAACCAGGCCGAACGCCAATCCATTCAGGCGGCGTTGCAGAATTGCAACGGAAATTGTCAGGCCGCCGCCCGGATGTTGGGCGTTCACAAGACCACACTCTACCGGAAAATGAAGGTTCTCGGCCTCAAACGTCCCTGATCGCATTTTCTCAAGTTGCAATATTGCACCCATCATCTTTGAAAGTCGCAATATTGCTACCTATTTCTCTATCTACTATCCGTCCGCAAAAGCCACAAGACACTACAATCAAAAACCTTACAATAATACACAAAACATGGCACGGCGTTTGCTCTATAATCTTTCGTAACTGAAAACGAATATGGATACACCATGAAAATCGCTTTAACCGTATGGAATGGCCGGATCGCACCGGTTTTTGATGTCGCCGGACGCCTGCTGATCGTCGATGAAGGGCAGGATTTGAAAGACGGCATGGAATGCGTCATGGCGGAAATGGAATGCCTCCCGGTCCGCATTACCCGACTGAAACGGCTGGGCGTCGATGTCCTGGTCTGCGGCGCGATTTCCCGTCCGGCCCGAATGCTGGCGGAAAGTCAGGGCATCCGACTTCACGGTTTTATCTCCGGCAATCTTGAGGACGTATTTGAAGCATGGCGAAACAACAAACTCGACCACGAAAGTTTTGCCATGCCAGGATGCGCGCACCGTCATCACTGTTGCCGCCGCCGAAAAATGAAGATGTAATGCACCATGGTGTCCGAAATAACCAAATCAACAAAAGGAGTCAATATCATGCCGAACGGTGATGGAACCGGTCCCCTCGGAACGGGACCCAGATGGGGCGCGGGATGCCGCGCCGGAAATAACAACCCCGGAATGGGTTTCGGCCGGAAAAACGGCGGGCGCGGCGCATGGTGCCGTAATTTTCCTGCGGACCGGACGACGCTGGAACGGCAGGCGGAAGTCCTGCAGACACGCTTAGATGCCGTCAAACGCCAAATGGATGACAAATCCTGACCCGCGTCCGATAACTCTATATAACTCTCCCGGCGGCGGTTTTCCGCCGCCGGGAATGGAGATTACATTATGAAAATCGCAGTAACTACCGCCGGAACCACCCTGGACGATGCTCTGGAGAGCCGTTTCGGGCGTACGCCCCGCTTCCTGATCGTCGATACGGCGGACGGCACATTCGAGTCCGTGGACAATATCCAGAACCTGAACGCCGCCCAGGGCGCGGGGATTCAGGCGGCCATGACCGTCGTCAACGCCGGTGCGGAAGCCGTCATCACCGGGCATTGCGGGCCGAAAGCCTTCCGGGTTCTCAATGAAGCCGGCGTTAAAATCTACAATATCGAAACCGTCACCGTCCGTGAAGCGGTCAAACTTTACCAGGAAGGCAAATTGCAGCCCGCGGAAAACGCCGACGTGGAAGGACACTGGTTATAATGAAAATAGCAGTGGCGTCCGGCAAAGGCGGTACCGGCAAAACCACAGTGGCTTTGGCTTTGGCCGAAGCAGCCGCCACCGGGGTTTGCCTGCTCGACTGCGATGTGGAGGAGCCGAACTGCCGCCTGTTCGCACCGGCGGAAACCGTTTCCGAACCGGTCGGCATACCGATGCCGGTCATTGACTCCGCACGTTGCAACGGATGTGGCGAATGCGCCCGAATCTGCCGTTTCCACGCGATTGCCGCGCTGAAACAAAAGGTTCTGCTGTTTCCCGAACTGTGTCACGGGTGCGGCGGCTGTTCGCGAATCTGTCCGACCGGAGCCTTGACCGAGCAACCCCGGCCAATCGGGGAAACCGGCCTTTCGAACAATGGCGGATTTCCGTTGCTGGACGGGCGGCTCGGCATCGGTCAGACAATGGCTCCACCCCTGATCCGCGCGGTCAAAGACCAGGGAGCACAATTGAAGGAAACAGAACTCGCCATCATCGACTGTCCGCCGGGAACGGCCTGCCCGATGGTGACAGCGGTGCGCGGTGTAGACTTCGTGTTGCTGGTCACCGAACCAACGCCGTTCGGATTGCATGACCTGAAACTGGCAGTGGAGGCGCTAAAAGAACTATCATTGCCCGCAGGCGTAATCATCAATCGCGCCGACAGCGGCGATGGCCGGGTCCGGCGTTACTGCATGTTGGAAGCGCATATCCCGATTCTGCTGGAAATCCCGGCGCGACGGGACATCGCAGAGGCTTACTCGCGGGGCGAAACGCTCCTTCAGGCCGCTCCGGACCTGAAACCGGCGTTCAAAAAGGTTCTCGTGAGCATCCGCGAAATGACGACAAAGGAGGCGGTACGATGAAAGAACTGGTTATCCTGAGCGGCAAAGGCGGCACCGGCAAAACCAGCATCACCGGTTCCTTCGCCGCATTGGCCCGAAACGCGGTATTGGCGGATTGCGATGTGGACGCCGCCGACCTGCACCTGTTGCTGGGACCGAACGTCCGCGCCAGACACGACTTTATTTCCGGCAACGAGGCGATAATCGACCCATCCCGCTGTACACAGTGCGGCACCTGCGCCGAATTATGCCGATTTCAAGCGATCAGCCGAAAGAACGGACGAATAACGCTTGATCCTTTCGGTTGCGAAGGTTGCGGCGTCTGCGTGGAATTCTGCCCGGAACAGGCTATTGCATTCCCGGAACGCCATTGCGGTGAATGGTACGAGTCGGACACCGTTTACGGACCGATGGTCCACGCGAAGCTCGCCCCGGCCGCCGAAAACTCCGGCAAACTGGTCACCCGGGTACGTACCGCGGCCCGGGCGGAGGCTGAAAAACGAGGCGCCGAATTGATCCTGATCGACGGTCCGCCCGGCATCGGCTGTCCGGTCATAGCCTCACTCAGCGGAGCGACGGCGGTGCTGGTGGTCACCGAACCGACCGTTTCAGGGGAACACGACCTCGGGCGGGTATTGCAATTGGCGAAACATTTCCGGGTTCCGGCGATGGTTTGCGTGAATAAATGGGATTTGAACCCCGAAACAACGTTGCGAATCGAACAGACAACGGTCGCCGCCGGCGCAGTGCCGGTCGGCAGAATTCCTTATGATACGATCTTTACCACGGCCATGATTAATGGCCGCACGGTGGTCGATTATCCGGAATCCAAGGCCGCTGAAAATATTGTTAGAATATGGGAGCAATTATGTCAGACAATATGAAGACGTGTGACCATGCCGCCGGATGCGGCGGCCACAATCACGAACAGAACGAACAGAACGAACAGGAAAAACTGCGGTGCTGCCTGGACCGGATTCAGCACAAGATCATCGTCATGTCCGGCAAGGGCGGCGTGGGCAAAAGCACCGTGGCCGTAAACCTGGCGGTGGCCTTGTCCATGGCCGGAAAACGGGTGGGACTGCTGGATGTCGATATCCACGGCCCCAGCATTCCGGTGATGTTGAACCTGACCGGGGAACAGTTGGCCATGGCCGGCGAAAAGATGCAGCCGGTCAGCATCGGCACCCTGAAAGTCATGTCGATCGGTTTCCTGCTGCGCGACAGCGACGAAGCCGTGATCTGGCGCGGCCCGATGAAGATGGGCGTGATCCGGCAATTCCTGACCGACGTCGAATGGGGCGATCTGGATTATCTGGTGATCGACCTGCCGCCGGGTACCGGCGACGAATCGCTTTCGATCTGCCAGACAGTGGAAAACGCCGACGGCGCGATCGTGGTAACGACCCCGCAGGAAGTTTCCGCCGCGGACGTCCGCAAATCGGTTGATTTCTGTCTGAAACTCGACTTGCCGGTCCTTGGAATCGTCGAAAACATGAGCGGTTTTGTCTGCCCGAAGTGCGGCGAAGTGACCGAGATTTTCAATTCCGGCGCCGGACAGGCGATCGCCGACAAATTCGGTCTGCGGCTGCTTGGCAAAATCCCGCTGGACCCATTGGTCTGCGCTGCCGGTGATTCCGGCAAACCCCTTATCTATCATTATTCAAAAACGGCTGTCGCCAAGGCATTTGAAACGGTCATCGCGCCGATTCTGGCCCTGTCGGAAGCTGTCAACTCTCAACCCAACAACAACAAAGAGAACAAAAACATGAAAATCGCCATTCCCCTTGCCGACGGAAAACTGTGCATGCATTTCGGACATTGCGAACAATTCGCTCTGATCGACGTCAACGTCGATACCCAGCGAGTTACAGCCAGTGAACTCGTCACGCCGCCGCCCCACGAGCCCGGCCTGCTCCCGAAATGGCTCGGCGAAAAAGGCGTCACCCAGATCATCGCCGGCGGCATGGGCGAACGCGCCCAGCAACTGTTCGCCTCCCAGCATATCAACGTCGTGACGGGCGCTCCGGCGGAAGAACCGGAGAAACTGGTGGCGGATTTTCTTTCCGGGACACTTGTCACCGGTGAAAACGCCTGCGATCATTAGGATGAAGCGGGAAACACCATCCCCTCATCCCCATCCTCATTGCCTGCTCTGCGGAGACCGAAATCCGCAGAGCTTGCAACTGCATTTCGACGACGACGGCGAAGGACGGGTTTCCCGCTTCAAAGGCCGCCGTATTTTGCAGGGATATGAGGGGATATTACATGGGGGAGTCATCGCCTCGCTGCTGGACTCCGCCATGACCAACTGTCTGTTCCTCCAGGGCATCCGGGCGGTGACGGGTGAACTCAAAGTACGCTACCGCCATCCGGTTCCGTGTTACGCAGAACTGCTGCTGCGGGCGCAGATCGTGGAAACGCGAGGTTCGTTTTACGAGCTGAAAGCGGAACTGCTGCTGGAAGAACGGATCATGGCGCACGCCGACGCCAAATTCATCCGGCTCGCCGATTAGCGCGCCTCCCCCTGCGATTCACAACCTGTCAAATCATTATTCACATTTTTTAATGAGTTGCCTATTGACAAATGTCGCGGTACATGTTATAATAAATGTATCGCGACATTTAATGTATGAAACCATGAAGAAAGGCAAACCATGATCACCTTGTCGGAAGTAGCCGAAGCAGCCGGAGTATCCCGCTCGGCGGTATCCAAAGCCCTGCTGGGGGGCGGCGGTAAAACCACCAAAGTGAGCGAGAAAAACATCATCCGCATCCGCGAAACCGCGGCGCGTCTCGGCTATCGTCCGAACCTGCTGGCCCAACGTCTGGCCAATAAGCGTCAGGATATCATCGGGGTGATCATCGACAGCCAATGCTGCGGGCTGTACAACAATATCATGAGTACGATTGAACATTTGACGTTCAGTTCCGGCTGTCGGCTCCAGGTCGGCCTGGTTCACGACAGTTACGACGCGATCAAAAAATATGTCGACGACCTCCTCGGCTACAATATCCAGAGCGTCATCTGCCTGGCGCATTACTACAGTTTCGCCGAACAGATTCCGCCATTGTTCAAGCCGTTCAAGAATGCGCTGTTCATCAGCAAGCCGATGACGGAGAAAAAATTCTCGTTTGTTTCGCCGGACTATTATGCCATCTTTTACGAAGCTGTGGAGTATTTGCTGAAGCTGAATCACCGCCGGATTGTTTTCGCGAAAACGAATTACGACACCTATGACGCCAGGGTTCGGGCCCAGGCTTTCCACGATGCCCACCGGGCATACGGCGTGGAATATGTCGAAGAGCAGATTTATAAAGAAAACGCCGGCGAGATCGACACGCCGGAGCTGATGGACCGGTTTCTCTCCGACATCCTGCCGTTGAAACCGGACGCGTTGATTCTGGGAAACGGCATCGCCATCAACTGGTGCATCCGGAAACTGCGCGAAAGAAATCTCCGGGTCCCGGAAGATATTTCGATTATCGGGATGGACGACTGGTCGGGCAGCCAGGCCATGACTCCGTCGATCACGGTGATGAACAATAACTACCGCGAAATCGCCCGGCAGGCGGTCCAGCTCATCCAGGAAAACGCCAAAAACGAAACCCCGCAGATCAAGGAAATTTTCATCAGAGGCCAATTAGTTCTCGGTGAATCATGTACCCGCAAATAACAAACCAGGAGGAATATATCTATGAATTCAGAAAGAACAAAACATTTCACACTTATAGAGTTATTAGTAGTTATAGCCATCATAGCAATACTTGCGGCGATGCTGCTGCCGGCATTGAACAGCGCCCGCGAAAAAGCGCGATCCATCAGCTGCCTTTCCAATTTGAAGCAACTGGGTACTGCCGTCCATCTCTATGCCGACGACAATAACGGTTTCTCCACCGCGGTTTATCCGGACCGGTTCGGTGGAACCCGCTGGTGCGTTGAATACAACAGCAAATATATTCTGGACAGAAATGTCTTTTTGTGCCCCTCCGAGCCGCTGGCGAAATGGGAATCGACCTGGGAGACCGACTGGATCCCATACGGTGTACCCAAGGAAATCGTCGGTCAGTACGGAACCCTGTTCAATAAAAAACCGCTTCCGGTTAAGTTGACTGATTTGCTCCATAACGGCGCCACCCCCGCCCTTATCGGCGAAACCATCATAAAAGGCAAACCTGGAGCAAGCCATCCGGGAATGCTTTTTTATACCGTCGTCCCACCCAGCCCTTTCCAACTGCTTCCCGCCGCCTGGGAGCCGATTGACGCGCGTCATAACATGCAGGCAAATTTTGCAATCATCGATGGCAGTGCGGTTTCCCTCGGCACAACCCGTATTCAGAGTGAAGTCAAAAAGTATTTCCGTCCCTATCAGTCCTGGAACGGTTCCGGCTTCACCCTGGTTTTCAACTAGACACAAACCTGATTTAACGGAGTATCAAATGAAACGAATCAGCATTTTTTCTTTCCTGCTTCTGGCCTGTACGATCATGGCGGAAGATCCCTTTCCGGTAATGGACCCCGCCGGCTCAATGCCTGACAAGCAGGGCAATCCGCTCTTTTACGGCCATGCCGAATTCCAGGCGAAGGATGCTTTTCCGTACCTGAAACCGGACAGCCAGACAGGCGACAGGCAGTTTCTGGTGACGGCCATTAATCTCAACCGCAACTGGCGGAAACCGTTCCGTTACGATGAAACCGCTCTCCGGCAGGAGATCGACCTGATCGCGCCGCAGGATGATTATGTAACCGCAGGTCTTTCCGTCTTCATGCTTGCACCCATGAATTTGCTCGAACTGAATGTCACGCCCCTGACCGCCTCGTCCGGAAAACAAATCGCGGCGGATAGAATCCGGTTTTTTACAATTGTGCCGCGGGAACGCAACCAGCGTTTCCGTGATGCTCACCTGTTGCTCGAACCAAAGTTGACGGAACTGAAAAAAGGAGAACAGATCAATCTTATGCTCATGGCGGATATTCCGGCGGGAACCGAAGCGGGTCTTTATGAGGGGCAGATCCGAGTCGGCAAATGCGTGGTTCCGCTGAAAATCAGGGTCATGGATTTTACCTTGCCGCGGGCCGGGTCATTCGGCTTTTACCTGAATGGAAACCTCTACACGCCGGGTGAAAAATCGATCCAGCAAAACGGCTATATTGAAAAAAATCTTCCCCGGTACTTCAATTTCTACCGGACACGCCGCCTGAATTCCATTACCTTATACGACAATCTGCCCGATCTGCATTATGTAAACGGCAAAGTGACCGGCGAACTCGCCGACATTACCAGAACCGCCGCCGCCATGAAACAGGCTGGCCTGGACGGTCTCCTGATCGTTGACCTGCGTAATGTCAGCTACTGGGCCAACGCCGTCGCCCAAAAGCTCGATAGCCTTGAACAAAGTGGTCAGAAAATCCCCGCCGGAGATATCGGCGTGACCATAAAAAACAGAAAAAGCCAGACAACCCCTTACAATCAACGCGCCAAAGATGTTTTCGAACAAGCCCTGCGTTACATCGTGGAATACGCGCAACGGGAATCATGGCCGGATTACAAACTCATCGTGGAAGAAGAGATCGGCAACAACTATCCGGTAAAACTCGCCGGTTATGAATCATTTATGCCGGTACTGATGAAAGTCTGCCCGGAACGCGCCGCCATCGTTGACAACGGAATCGGTTACGGGCGGAAAAATGCCATCGACTATGGAGCACGCGACCGGGTCCGCCACCGCCAATACAACAGTTGGGACGAAGACGGATTGGCCGCCGCCCGCAAGGATGATGTGGAAATATGGTCCTTCAACTACGGTCCTTCACGGCTGGTTCACGGATTCTTACAGCAGCGACTCAATTCCAAAGGACATCACCAATGGGCGGATATGTGGGATTCCTTCAATTTCCAGTGGCACTACACCAAGCTCACCGACAAGGGGGTCGTATCGTCGCTGGAAGTGGAAAGAATGCACGAAGGATGTGTCGATTATGCCGCCTGCGAATACCTGAAAAAACTGATCACCGAACAGGGAAAATCCGGCAATCGCGAATTGGCTGATTTCGGGCGTCAAGTCCTGAAAGACGTCACCGCCGATCTGCCGGTACTGGGCGATACAGCCAGGAATTACGCCTCACTGCTGACCGATGAAAATCTGAATGCACGTCGCTGGCAGGTATTTCTGGCCATCGACAAACTGTTGAAACATCCGGCTCCTGCGGCAATCGTTCCCGGCAAACCATCCGTCCTGATCCGCAAGGCCCTCCTGCCACCATTAAAGGAAACCAACTATGTCGTCAACCTGAAAAACAGCGAAGGCAAACTGGAAGAATCCGGAGAGAAAACGGAAAAATTCTGGAGCACCACCCTCGGCCCCCTCACCTTCCTGACCGAGCATGAAGCCCAGCTCAAAGCCCGTGCCAGCACCATTGAAGAATATCAAAAACTGAACCAGCCAAGCTATACCATCGTAAATCTGGCCTGCCTGCCGGAAGGATTGGCCGTCTGGTCCCTCACCAACAATGTCCGTCCCGAAGGCGGATACCGCTACGAACGCGGCGATGACGACGGCGACATGTGGAAAGACGACTGCATGGAGTTTTTCTTTGCCCTGCCCAACGGCAAACTGTGCCGCCTCCTCTATAATTCAGCCGGGGCCAAAACCTTTATTTACGACGGCAAAATTCTCCCCGGGGCCGATATTTCAAGTTATCATAAATCACCGGTCAACGGCAGCGGCGGCACCAGCAACAAATTGCTGATTCCGTGGCGGTATTTCGGTCTGAAGCAGGCCCCTGTCCCCGGCACGGTCTGGGAATTCAATGTAGGGCGGGAATTTCACAGCCACCAGGCAATCCTTTCCTGGGCTCGGGTAGGACAAAGTTTTCATGAACGGGATAAATGGGGACGGCTGGTGTTCGCCGGCGGCGGTCAGGCCAAAATCAAACTCGCACCGACCATTACCATTGAACCGAATGTCAATCCGCAAATCATCAGCGGCGAGGAACTCCGGTTCAATCTGGAATCACGAGCCGCCGGCGTCAAAGAACTCCAGCTCGAAGGACTGCTGGCGCATTCAAACGGTCAGAAGATATCCCTGCCCAACCTGAAACTCCACGTCGGAATGGCGGAATTTCTCCTGAAAACGAATGGTCTGGCACCAGGTCACTGGACACTGCAACTGTGGTTGAAAGGAACGGTTCCAGCCCCGGCCAACAGTGTTCCGTTCACGATCCTGTCCTCACCCTGGCTGTAATTTACCGCCGGGGATGAGCGATCAGAGGTTGCCTTTCAACAGTTCGGCGGCTTCACGGCTGCCGTTCTCGGCGGCCTGGTGAAGCCATTCGAGCCCGGTCTTCTCGTCTTTGGCGGTGCCTACACCGTAATAGTGGCACAGCCCCAACTGAAGCTGGGCCCGATTGTCTTTGGCCGCGGCGGCCTGTTTGAACCAGAAAAAAGCCGCCGACTCGTCTTTCGGCATGACATCCCCTTTCAAGTAATACAGTCCGACATTGTATTGGCCGTGTGTATTGCCGCGCTTGGCCGATTCGAGGAACATGTCAAAAGCCCCCTTCGGGTTTTTATCCATCCCGATCCCTTCAGCCGCATAGACGCCGAGTTTGAAAAAAGCGAATGAATTGCCCTTGGACGCACTCCGCCGGAGCCATTCCAATGACTGCGGAATATCGACGGGCATATACATGCCGGAAGCACAATAATCAGCCATTTTCACCTCGGACATCGAATCCCCAAGCCGAGCGGCCCGGCGGAAATATTCAAAAGCCTTCTGCGCGTCCGGGACTGCGCCGACGCCGACTTCATAGCAGTGCGCCAGCTTCGCCATCGCTTCACGGTCATCCCGCGCGGCGGCTTTCTCCAGCCAAAACAACATTTTGGCCTCGTCCTTTTCGCATCCCCAGCCGCCGAACCAGCAGTCGGCCAACAGCCGCATGGCATCACAGTCCCCGGCTTCGGCGGCTTCATTCAGGAGGTCAAATGCGCGGGCGGTTTCTTTCGGATCGCGTTCGGCGACCGGCTTGTTCAGCAACATGTCGGCGCGGGCACGCTTGGCCGGGACATAATTCTGGCGGATCAATTCTTCGAGGAGGGCTTCGGCACGGGCGCGATCGGGCATAACGGCAGGAAATTTCTCATCTCCGCAGGTTTCGGCGGGAATCCCGGTCAGGTACGTCAGCGCCATGTTGAAACGCGCCCCGGCAAGCCCCTTGTCCGCAGCCTGTTTGTAATACATGAACGCCTGATAGAGACTCTGCCGGACTCCAACACCACGCTCGTAACAAATCGCCATATTGAAAACCGCCTGCGGATGTCCCTGCGCCGCCGCCAACCGGTACCAGTAAGCGGCGATGGTGAAGTTGCGGACACGCCCGGTGTCGCCGTAAAAATATTCGTTGCCGAGCCGCCACTGGGCGTTGGCATCGCCCTCCCGGGCTTTGCGGCGCAGTTCATCAACGGGTGAACCGTCGGGATCTTTCACCTGGGCTCCGAGCGAAAAGGCACCGGCAAGCAACAGAAAGGCGAAAATGGTCCGGCAGAAACCCATCGCGGTCTTATTGATGATCAAGCTCGGCTTTGAGCGCGGCGATTTTAGCCTCAAGATCTTTGACCTTGTCGCTCAGTCGATTAAATTTCTTGGGCAAAGCATGGCGGAACAGAAAGTCGCGCTGGGGTTCTGCGGGAAGCCCGAGCAGAATCGACTGCGGCGGACAGCTCTTGGAAGCCGCGGAGGTGGCCGCCAGCTTGGTTCCGGCTCCCAACGTGATATGTCCGTTCACGCCGGACTGGGCCGCCAGGATTACGCCTTGTTCCAGTTCGGCGCTGCCGGCGATGCCGCACTGGGCGATCAGGATTGAATATTCGCCCACGACCACATTATGCGCGACCATGACCATGTTGTCAATCTTCACGTCGTGTTTGATCCAGGTACGGCCGAAGCGGGCGCGGTCCACGGTGGAGTTGGCGCCGATTTCGACGTTGTCGTCGATCTGGACAATTCCGGTCTGCGGCACTTTGACGATGCCTTTGTCGGTGAACTGATAACCGAAACCGTCGGCTCCGATCACTACGCCGGGATGCAGAATAATATTATTGCCGAGCTTGCAACGATGCATAATGGAGACATTGGGGTAGATGAGACACTTGTTGCCGACCGTGGTCTTTTCGCCAATGTAACAACCGGCACCGATGACGGTGCCGTCGCCGATCATCACATCGTCAGCGATTACCGCGTTCGAGCCGATATGCACACCGGCGCCGATTTTCGCGCTTGGCGAAACCACCGCGCCGGGCTGAATACCGGGGGCATACATCACCGGTTCCGGGGCAAAAAACGTCAGGATTTCGGAAAAAGCGGCATCGACATTGTCACAGACGATCAAGGTTTTGTCGGCGGCACCGGCTTCGGCCAATCCTTTGCCGACGAGCACCACGCCCGCCTTGGAGGCGGTAAGCTGGGCGCTGTAATGATCATTGCCGACGAATGACAACTGTTCCGCCGTCGCTTCCTTTATCGAATTAACGCCGGTAACGACCCGCGCCGGATCTCCGGCCAGCGTGCCTTTTACCATATCGGCGATTTCCTGTGCCGTCATCTGCTTCATAATGTCTCCTCGTTTGATTATTTGCTGCCGTCGGCGGCGCCGCGGTTCAGTTCGCGCAGCACGGCTTCGGTAATGTCCAATGTATTCTGGTAAAATACGACCGCAGAAATATTGTTGGTGGTTCTGCCGGAACGATCAAGAACCAGCGTATATCCGTCCAGCGCGGCGCGGCGCTTGACCTCCTGGGTGATTTCCTTGATGATTTCCTCGCGCTGTTTGTTTTCAAGCTCGCTCAACTGTTTGCCGCGGTCCTTGACGAACTGTTCCATTTGCATGCGTTTGGCCTGGT
>CALABZ010000087.1 GCA_937888615.1 uncultured Lentisphaeria bacterium
GCTTTGATGTGTTCAAAGGAGGTGGCGGCTTCGATTCCCTCCGGCGTTCCCGCCGGAACTCTGCCGGAACGCGAAACGATGCCGACCAGTTCGGCCTCCGGCACGTTGGCAAGAGCCTTCACGTAGGTTCCGGCAATACTGCCGCTGCCTGCGATGACAAATTTCATAAAAACCCTCCAATTGATATCGATTATTTCCATCCGTTCCACTATAATATAAAGCGGGCAAATTTTTTTTCAAAAAAATTAAGAAAAATGCTTGCAAATAACCTGAAGGGGATTATTATTAATAACGATTCTTAATAAGTTTAAAAAGCCGAAAGGAATGTGCTAGTGTTAAGAGACAGACAGGAAAAACGCCTGAAAGAGTTCATCGACCTGTGCCGCCGACGCGGCATGAGGGTCACGAACCAGCGTTTGGAAGTTTACCGGGAAATAGCGGAAGACCTGGACCATCCAAGCGCTGAAATGGTGTACGAAGCGGTACGGAAGCGGTTGCCGGCGATTTCGCTGGACACCATCTACCGGACGCTGGACACCCTGGAGGAGTTCGGGCTGATTTTTCGGGTGGATGAAGTCTGCCCAAGGGCACATTTCGACGCCAATATGGCGCCGCACCACCACTTCTTCTGCATTCGTTGCGGCAAAGTGCTGGATGTGCCGAACGTATGGGAAGACAGCAGCCATATATTGGACAAGGTTTCCGGCTACGGTCGGGTCAAATCAGTGAATCTGCAAATTCGCGGAGTTTGCAATAATTGTCAGAATATCCCGGAAAAAACAATGGAAAAGGAGAAAAACCATGCAAAGCATCAAAGGGACTGAAACCGAAAAGAATTTGTTGAAATCATTTGCCGGCGAATCGCAGGCGCGCAACCGCTACACCTATTTCGCCAGCGTGGCGAAAAAAGAAGGCTACGTGCAGATTTCGAACTTCTTCACCGAAACCGCCGACAACGAAAAAGAACACGCCAAGCGTTTCTTCAAGTTCCTCGAAGGCGGCGGCCTCGAAATCACCGCCACCTACCCGGCCGGTAAAATCGGCACCACCGCCGAAAACCTCCAGGCCGCCGCCGCCGGTGAATACGAAGAATGGAGCGACCTCTATCCGACGTTCGCCGCCAAAGCCCGCGAAGAAGGCTTCAACGCCATCGCCACCGTATGGGAAAAGGTCTGCGTGGCGGAAAAGGCCCACGAACGCCGTTACCGCGCCCTGTTGAAGAACATCGAAGAAGGCAAAGTCTTCAAGAAAGATCAGCCGACCGTATGGAAGTGCCAGAATTGCGGCTACCTCCATGAAGGCCCGGAAGCCCCCGGCATGTGCCCGGCGTGCGCCCATCCCCAGGACTACTTCGAAGTCCAGGCCACCAACTGGTAAGCCGACATTTTTCGAAGCGCAATAAAAAACCCGGAGCAGCGATGTTCCGGGTTTTTTTATTGACGCGAATATCAGTCGCGGGCTTTGCCCGAATAACCGTAGACGAAGTTGTCGTCGTAAGTCGGTTCGAACAGGAACGGCATGACCCGAAGCCGGTAGCGTCCGGTGAAATCCCCGGTCTTATCCGCATACAGCGCATCATATTCGGGATTCAGCAGGGGCTTCAACAGGAAGTCGGGGTCCTTGACATTGCGGAATATGGCCGCAGTGGTCTTGTCTTTCAACAGCTTATCAAAGTCGATCTTGCCGCCGAGGTTGAATTTGCCGTGGATGCTTTCCAATGGGGTCAGCCCTCCGACCATCGGATATTTGCGCTCAAGCTGGCGCAGAAAAACCACCATTGCGCGCCGCGCTTCGCCCTGGCTGGCGCCGGAAATCGTAACCAGGCGTTTGCCGGAGTCGATGGTACAGCCGTTGGCGGCGGCGGAGGCGTCCACCCGGACTTGCCACCCGGAGTAGGACGGATCGTATTCGTGAGCGAATCGGGGCAGGACGGTATTGCCGCGGATGCCGTCCTCCCAGTCATACTGCCGGGCGAATTCAGCCAGCAGGTTGGCGGTGCCGCGCTCGAAACCAAGCTGCCAGGTGCGGATAGCGGCCTTGCGGACGGTTCCCGCGTCGGCAATCAGCCGGAAATTGGTTTCTTTCCCTTTGAAAAATTCAAGCTGGTCGAATTCGGCGGCACTGAAATGAAGCACCTGATTACGGTATTGCACCTGTACCGTGTTCCTGCCGGCGGGAAGGTCGAGGACTTCGGTGTTGACCGCCCTGCCGTTGACCGTGATCGATTCGATCCGGTAAAGCGGTTTGAACGGGTTCAATTCAAGTTTGCCCGCATCGGTGTTGTCCATAGTGAGCCCGACGTTCATGGTCAGCCCGTCGCCATTGAAACGGCTTGCCACGGAAACAGTGCCGCCGCCGCGCCAGAATGCCAGCGCTTTCCAGCCTTCGGCCCGCCTGGACGGGATGACGGTGGAAAATCGGATCTTGCCGTCGGCTATTTCGCTGCGGCAGTTGCCGCCATAATAATTTCCCGGGATCAGGGTTCCGCCTGCGTAGCGGCTGTCCAGCACAATGTCGGCACATTCCGCCCGGGATTGGTTGTTCCCCGCAAGGATTACGGTGCCAAATCCCTCGCCGCCGCGTTTCAGCCAGAGCGGTTTGTTGACGGTACCGCCGCTTATGAGCTGCCGTCCGTAGGCGGTGCTCTCAATCAGGAGCGGCTGGTATTCCATCATGTTTTGTTTGCCCCACAGATAGGAGGCCGGATCAAGCTGAATACCGTATTGAAGCGCATACAACATCAGTTGGTCGAAATGATAACGCAGAAATTCACGCATTGCCGCCGGTTCGGCGAGCTTCGCGGGAGGCGCCGCCAGGCGTTGGAACCCGTAATGGTTCAACCCCGTCATGGCGGTGATCGGTTTGGCGCCGAGAGTGTGGCGAGAGTATTCGAGCGCCGCGCCGTTGCCACTCAGGTTTTCGAAATAATGCGCGCCCTCCACCGCCAGCGCCGACGAATAGGCCTGCACGGTATAAGAGAACCAGGAACCGTCCGACCAGATCGAGGCTTTGTAGCCGTTGCTCCACAGGTTATTGATGACTTCGTAACGTTCCTGACGCCCCATCGGAGCACGGACAAACGTACCGAGTTCGCGGGCGAATGAGCGGCCGCTGGTTTTGCGGGCGATTTCGTCGTTGAAACGGTAAAGTGAGCCGGAAGTGCCCATGTCGTTGATCCAGCCGGGCGACAAATTTTTCATGCCGTGATCAAAATACTTTACGGTCTGATCGATTGCATAACGCCCGAGCGGAGTCCGGTATTCGTTGACCGAATAGAAGCCGCTGAGCGGACCGGGCAGAGGGTAATAATATTGTCCGAAACAGAGCGGATCGTCGTTCGGCACATAGTCCGGCCACAACTCCCGGATCAGCCATTCCGGCATTTGGTCGGGACAGTAGTGGAAACGCCGCACCGGATAGGCCTGATCGAATGCGTTTTTATAATCGTAATAAATACATTCACGGAGTTTTTCCAGACTGCCCCACATCTTTTCCATGCGGGCGGCATGGCTCCATGATTTGTTGTCGCGGTATTTTTCCATGCCCCAGAAGGCTTCCGAGCTGTACTCGTTCCCTTTGGTATGGGATGGCCCATGCCCCCACAATCCGCCCGCGAAACCCGCCCGCTGCATATTGATCAGCGGCGACGAAACGAGATACTGGGTGGCGGGCAGATAACTGTAACGGGTCACTTCGGGGTCCAGCCGGTAAAATTGCGGAAACAATCGATGGTAAGCGTCAACGGCCTCAAGGGTTCCGAATATTCCATTTTTCCGGGTGACCACGAATTTGACTGTGAAGGACTCGCCGGGGGACAGCGCCACCCGCGTTCCCTGTCCGATCACCGGGACTGTACCGGGGACATAAACATTGACCAGGTCGTTGTATGGCCAGGACGGATCAAGCCCCACCATTATGAATTCCTTGCCGTCAGCCGCGGCCACTGCCGGCAACGTGCAGCGGTAGGTGTCGCGGCAGCGTTGAAAACGGAGATCCGAGCGATGTTCCGTTCCGTCGAAATATTCATTGGGGGTGAATGGCACCGGCATGGTCAGAGAAGCCTCAAGCCATTGCTCCTTGTCAGCGTGATTGGTCAGCCGGGTTTCCCACAGAACGGTGTCCTGTGTCCGGTTCGTGACGCGGTTTTCCGAGGTTACGCCGCCGAATTTGCGGGTAAAAACGGTGGTCCCGGATTCATTCCCGACGGATTCGACCGGGGAAGCGGCGAGTTCCTTGCGTTCCAACCCCGTATACAGGCGCATTGCGGGAGCAAACTGTCCGGTGAACAATTTTTGCCGGGCGGCGGGATCGAACAGGTCATTCGCGGCCCCGGAATTTTCCGTTTGGAAAACGGTCATGCGAAATGGCGTTTCCAGTTTTTGCGGGTAGCGTTTCACGCCGGGAACGCCGGAAAACGCGGGCGCGGGCCGTTTGCCGTCGCGCCAGTTCGGCTCGAAATTGTCCGAATAGCGGACCACATCGGATATGCGCAGCTCATCAAGGACACAGTCGGCCATCTGCAGGTAGCGCACAGGGTTGGCGGCAATGGCCAGCCCGTGTTTGCCGGTCATATCCCAGGCGGTGACAAGTCGTCCGTCCAGATAAATCGCGCCTTCGCCCGGCGACCAGCAGAGGGCGAAGTGGTGCCAGTCCGGAGCCAATGCGCGCTTGTAGCCTTCGACGCCGCTGAAAACGATGCGGCTCTCCAGGTATTCCCCATTCAGGAACGGCAGGAGAAAGTTCAGATTATAGGTATTGAATCCGATCCGGGTGCCGACGTAATATCCCTTGGCATGCTTGACGGTACGGGTGACGAAAGCGTTGACGAAGCCGCCGCCGGGAACCGTGGGGTCCTTGGGCGTGATCGGCTTGACCCAGCATTCGAAGGTGCCCTGACGGTAATTGATGTTGCCGTCCGGATAAAGCCCCCATCCCGCATAATAGGCGGTATAGTCGTCGCTTTTGAGGTTGTCGAACAAGAATGCACGCTGGCGCAGGTCGAGGCCCTTGCCGTAATAACCTTCGGTCGGAGTGGCGCCGCTGCCGGCGAATTTTTTCCAGCCGAGGCTGTAGTCGGCATATTTGGAGCCATTTTCAAAGCCGGAGAGCAGCAGGGTATTGGCATCGGCTTCGAAGGGTGCGCCGCTCAACGGACTGATGGCGGCGGCCATTGAGAGGCCGGTCAGTATCTTTCTGGTATTCATGGAAACTCCTTCCGTGGATTAAAATTGATTTACCAATCGCGGGTCGAAAAATTCATCTTTGGTCCCTTTCATCAAACGGTAATAAGCGTCCCGAACCGCGGAAGCGTGGCCGTCCGCCCAACCCATGACCGCGCTGTCATTGCCGTGGCGGTTGATGATACGGCGGTCGCTGTAGCTTCCCCCGGCGGGGATCTGGTTTATCGGACGGCGGTAGCAGAGAGAACCGCGTGGAGCGGTGGCCCCGATCGCATTGCCGTCGATGTCGCCGAGGGCAACGGTGGCGCTGGGCGAACGGGCCGCGTCAAAGCGCTGGACGGACGATATCTCACCGGTGTCGAGAAAATATGGATTGCCGCCGTAAGTAACATGTCCCCATGAAAAATGGTTTGGCGTCGGACTTGGAATCTGTTCCACGTATTTGTATGTCGTGGCTTCCGGACAGATGAAGCTTTTACCCTCGACCGCCTTGTCCCGCCACAGGATTTCCGCCCAGGATGTGACGGTGCTGCCGCCGCGCGGCGGCAGGAATCCACCATGGGTATCGGCATAGGAAAGCATGCCGAGAAGAAGTTGTTTCTGATTGTTGATGCACTGGGATTGCCGGGCTTTGCCGCGGGCGCTGTTCAGGGCGGGCAGCAGCATTGCCGCAAGAACGGCTATTATAGCTATGACCACCAGAAGCTCTATAAGTGTAAATTTGGATATCCGGCGTATTTTCATAAGGTTTCTCCTTGGTTGTAAATCGGTGTGATATTGATGCTGAGGCTTTCCGTAATGGTTCGGTCGCCAGCGGTTTGCTTGATTAACTTGAGAATTCGGGCAATCATCTGGTCGGGATTGCCCGAAATGCAGGACGACAGGTAGTTGAGCCCTTCGATTTTGCTGAAGTCCGTACCCAGAAAACCGAAATCATCCGGCAGGACAATCCTGTTCCGGTAACAATAACGCGCCACTTGAAACGTAAACGAACCGGACGCGGCGAAAAGTCCCCGTCCCTGTTTCCGGTACTGCTCAAGCCATGCGAAAACGTTTCGATCCGATTCCTCGCGTCCCATCTCCATATCCGCGCGGGTCAGCCGGAGAGAATCGCAGTTCAGTTTGAAATAGCGGCAGCCGGTATCAAACCCCTGCCAGCGCAGCCGGGCTCCGCTGTTCAGGTTTTCGTCATAGCCCAGGTAGAGGACTTGACGGTAGTCGTGATCGCAAAGGACCTTGGCGGCCAGGAAACCCAGTTCGAAATGATTGATCCCGATTTTCGGAAACACGTCCGGGATATCCTGATAATCGTAAAAAATCAACGGGAAATGCCTCTCCAACGCCAATCCGAAGCCGTCAACCCAGCTCATACTAAAACCGGGATGGATCATGATCAGGTCGTGCCCGGCGTTTTCGATGATTTCAACGAGTGTGCGGTTGAACGCCTCCGCTGAATTGTCGCAGGTGATCGTATCAATCCAGATGTTTTCCCGGACGGCAGCCAGCCGCAAAAGCTCATTCATCCGGGTATTTACATGCGATATGAATATATAGGCGGCCCTGACCTGTTTCTCTTGGCATTCGAATTCGGTATTGACGAAATAACCGCTGCCGCGCTTACTGCCCAGGTATCCTTCCTGTACCAGTTTCTGGAGCGTGCGGTGGACTTTATTGGTGGAAAGCCCGAATTCAGCCGCATAGTCGCGTTCGCTTTTCAATGGACTTCCGATCGAGTATTCGCCGTGAAAAATCCGTTCTTTAATTGCCTTTTCCAGTACCTGGGACATGCCTTGATTCCTAAACTGATCTAAATTACTATATTAATTATATAGTGCTTTAGAGTAATTGTCAAGCCCCCACCGGAAAATAAATTCGGAAATTTCGTCGTTTCGAGTAGCAGAAAGGCAAATCGGCCTTATATCGGTGAAAACCGCCGCCGGACGCGATTTTTTCCACCGACAGCGAAATGGAGTGAATTAGCGGAGAACCCTGGAACCGTTGACGATTCCTCTGCTCAATGCACAAAAAATAAACGCGGCAGCATTATTTTCGGGCCTTCCTGGAAATCCGGCTATGTTTCCCGAATCGGTGTTTGAACAGGTATTCGGTTATTTTTTGAACCAACGGCTCCAGATTACATAGTTCCGGCTGTCTTCCCGGTTCCCGCCGATAAAGAAGCTGGCGATATAGGCCACGGCAATTTCCAGGAAAATCGGCAGGGTGATCAGAAACAGGAATCCAATGCGTTCCTCGCGCGGCTGAAGCAGATAGCCGAAAATCGTCACCGCCAGCGTTACCGGCACGCAGACAGCCAGTCCGATCCAGATGCCTGCGCCATTGGTGCGGTAGGTCAGCAATGCGGTAACGAAAATCCCGGTACTGAAAGCCCCCAGAACGCCAAGGCTGATGTTCGTAACCTCGACCAGCGGGATGTCGCGTCCCGTGAAAATCAGCCAGACCAGTATCCCGACCAGACAGGAGGCCAGACCAATGCCCAGCGAAGCGATTCCGCTGGCCTTGATGTAATGTTTTTCGTCACGCCCGGGCGCCAGTTTCGGCTGGTACAAGTCCTTGATGAAAACGGCCGCGATACTGTTGATCACCGAATCGACGCTGGACATAACGGCGGCCAGCAGTCCGGCGACCAGAAAACCGCGCAGGCCGACCGGAAGTTCACTGGAAATGAATTGGACGAAGGCGATATCGCCGCCGCGGGCCGGGTCGTCCAGTTCCGGATGAAGCGACTTGAAATAGGCAAAAATACAAAGCCCGGCGAAATAAAACAACAGGCAGATCGGCAGGTTGGCCAATGTGGAGGCGCTGACGGCGCGCGCCACTTCCTTAAAATTGCGGCAGGTCATGCAGCGCTGCAGATTGGTCTGGTCGGTGGCCGGCGTGATCATGGCAAAAGGCACGCTCAACAGAATCATCCAGAACGAAATCCGCTGCATAAGATCCCAGCTCCATACGCCACTTGAAGGACTCAGGTCAAACGTGCGGCCGTTTTCCGCGGCAAACTCCCATACGCCGGCCAGTCCGCCGAGCATTTGCCAGGCCACAAAGCCGATAATCACCAATACGCCCCCGGTCATGACGACGAACTGGGCGACGTCGGTCCAGATGATCGCCTCCATGCCGCCGAGATACGTATAGATGGTGGTGAACACCCCGATCAGCAGGATGGACATCCACGGCGACCAGCCCAGCGCATTCTGCAGCAACAGTCCCGTCGCATAAAACATTACGCCGAGATAGACGAAGCGAAGCACCATGAAGAGCGCCCCCACCAGCAGGCGGATTGAATTGTCAAAGCGTTTCTCCAGATATTCATTGACGGTGAAAAGGCGCATGTGGTAGAAGAATTTCAGAAAAACGAAGAGCATCACCGGCAATGCAATAACGCCGGTAAGTCCTCCCAGCGCCAGATTGCAGCCGTGGTTGTAGGCCTCGCCGGGCATGGCAATATAGCTGATGGCGCTGAAAAGCGAGGCGAAAAGACTGATCGCCACCGGCCACCATTTCATCCGGCAGCCGGCGAGGAAATAGTCTTCCGTATTGCCCTGCCGTCTGCCGACCCACGCGCCGAGGATAAGGGTAAAGAACAGATAGAGAATCAGTATGGCGTAGTCAATGAAATTCATAAGGGGTCCGTTTTTAATCTTTCGTTATCGTCCAGAGGCCGGTGTTGGTAGTGGGAACCTTTTTAATGTCAACTCCTTCCACATGACCGTCGGCCATGGCCATATTGATCACCCGTTCGTGAATCATGTTCAGGTAGCTGCCGAGATTGCCCTTGGCGACATAGTCGTTGTATTTGGCCATTTCAGAAAGCATCAGGGTAGCGGACGGGACCGGCATACTGCCCAGTTTGCGGGCGGTGTAGGTGTGCCAGGTGCTGACGCCGACTCCGGCGTTCCATTCCGACTGGGAAATGGCGATGTTGATCGCATAAGTCAGGATGATCGGGCCGTAGGCGGCGTAATTGTTGTCGTAACCGTTGGTAACATTGACCAACGGACGATGGCTGAGAACGGTTCTGCAGGTTAGTTTGTTGATCAGCGAACCGGTGGTTATTTTGCCGCTGGAGCCCAGATAATCCCTCAGCCGGTAAATCCACACCGAATCTGCCGCGTTGAACGGAGAGACGCCGCAGCGGCTGGGCGTAAGCATCCCTTCGAAGTCCGAGGCGTACATCTGCTGGGCCAGTCCCAGTGTCTTGAGGTTGCCGGAACAGTTGCTGGCATTGGCGCGTTCGCGGGCCTTGTTTAATGCGGGCAGCAGCATGGCTGCGAGGATGGCGATGATCTGTATTAGTGAAATTTGTTTTTATCGGGCCTATAGCACTTGTAATAAGTACTTTATGTATTTTATTTTTGCTTGCTTAGGAAAAAATGGGGAAGCTCTTGTGGGGTTTTGTTTTGTGCGGGGATGTCTGTTGATTGGTCTTGACGGGA
>CALABZ010000088.1 GCA_937888615.1 uncultured Lentisphaeria bacterium
AAGAAGCGCGAATGCGGGTTCAGCGCCTGCGCCAGTGGGCGGATGCCGTCATGGTCGGCGGCGCCACCGCCCGCGCCGATAAGCCCGGCTTAATGGTTCGTGAACCCGCGAACTGGCCCCGTCAGCCCCGGCGGCTGGTGGCATCGAATTCCATGACCGAAGCGGATGCCGTGGCCGCACTTCAGCCGGGCGTGATGCCGGAAGTGATTCGTGCTTCAACCCCTTCGGAATGGCGGCAGGTTCTACGGCGACTGGGACAGGAAAGCGTTACCGCCGTGCTGGTTGAGGGCGGCGGTGAATTGGCCGACTCGCTGTTGAAAGCGGGCGTGGTCGACAAAGTTGAATTCCATATCGCTCCGAAGATCCTCGGCGGACGTTGCAGTCGTCCGGTTGTCGGTGGTTCCGATCCTGTATCACTGGCGGAGGCGGTTTCATTGTGTGAGGTCGAGACGGCTTTTGTCGGCAACGATAGCCTGGTCAGCGGCTATCCGGTTACTTGCGAAAAATAAAATATACCGCTCCGACCATGCATAGCCCCGCCCATACGTAATTGAGCTTAAAACTTTCCCGCATGTAAAGAATCGAAAACGGTACGAATACCGACAGTGTGATGACTTCCTGCATGATCTTCAATTGTCCCAGCGTCAGGTTTCCATTGTGTCCGAGCCGGTTGGCCGGCACCTGTACCGCATATTCGAAGAACGCGATGCCCCAGCTCAAAAGGATGGCGATAATCAGTGGTTTGCTGTTCAGATTTTTCAAGTGCCCATACCAGGCGAACGTCATAAAACAGTTGGATATTACCAGCAGCAAAGCTGTTTTTAGAATAATCGGCCACACACTGCACCTCGTTTCCTGATAAGACCGTTTGGGAAATTTTGTAAAACTGGAGAAAGCCGTCCGTTTAAAGATGGATGTTTCTCGGAATACTCTTCATAATATACAATGATCCCGTCATTCCGGCAAGTCCGCGTTTCACTTATTTTCGGGCAAAATTTGCGATTAAAATTGTAAAGGATTTTGCCTGATTATTACAAAAATGTAAAATATTTAAAAATTCTAAAAATGCGTAAATAGTTGTATCGCAATATATTGAGCTTTTATTGAAAAGTTGGCACGGAACATGCTTTATGGTTGTTATTAGTCAATAACAGGCAACATAAGGAGGTGCCGGATGAAAATGATCATTGCGTACATCAAGCCTGAACGGCTGAATGCCGTGAAGCAGGAATTGTATTCGCGTCAAATCTACAAGATGTCGATAACAAATTCGCTTGGCTGTGGGCAGCAGAAAGGATACACCGAAGCATATCGCGGAGCGATGATGGAGGTGAATTTGCTGAAAAAAGTTCGGGTCGCAATCGGCGTGAACGACGACTTCGTACAGGAAACGATTAACGGAATCATCGCCGGAGCCCGAACGGACGGCGGCGAAATCGGCGACGGCAAAATATTCGTGTTGCCCCTTGAACAGTGCATTCGCATTCGTACCGGAGAAACCGGACCGGATGCAATTGGTTAATGAAGGAGAAGTAAAAAAATGAATGCAGAGTTTGTTGTCAATAACTTATGGGTGCTGCTCGGCGGTATGCTGGTGTTCATAATGCACCTCGGGTTCGCAATGGTTGAGTCCGGTTTGTGCCAGGCGAAAAACTGTACCAATATTTTGTTCAAGAACACCATGGTTCCCGCAATCGGATTTCTCAGCTACGCGGTTATCGGTTTCGGGCTGATGTATCCCGGAACCCACTGGCTGTTCGGTGATTACCTCGGTTTTGCCGGATTCTGGCTGAATAAGCCTGCGGTACTGGCCGCCGGCGCCAACTATACCTATTGGACGGACTTTTTCTATCAGGGGATGTTCGCGGCCACTGCGGCCACGATTGTTTCCGGGGCGGTCGCCGGACGCGTGAAGTTGGAGGCGTTTATGCTGTTCACGCTGGTTTATGTGTCGTTTGTCTATCCGCTGGTTGGCTCGTGGGGCTGGGGCGGCGGATTCCTGAACCGTCTGGGATTCCATGACTTTGCCGGTTCGACTTTCGTGCACAGTATCGGCGGCTGGGGCGCTTTGGCCGGGATCATCCTGCTGGGGCCGCGTATCGGCAAATATGTGGACGGGCGTCCTCGTCCGATCATGGGTCACAGCATGCCGCTGGCGACGATCGGCGTATTCTTGTTGTGGTTCGGCTGGTTCGGGTTCAACGGCGGTTCAGTATTGAGCGCCGACCCGGAAAAGATTTCGCTGGTGCTGGTCAATACCATGCTGGGTGGTTGTGCCGGTATCGTTACGGCGATGAGCACGAGCATGTTCCTCTTCAAAAAACCGGACCTTTCGATGACGCTGAACGGCTGTCTGGCCGGTCTGGTGGGGATTACCGCCGGCGCGGATTGTTTTTCGCCGGTGGGCAGTATTGTTGTAGCCGGTATCGCCGGGGTTCTGGTGGTATTTTCCGTTCTGTTCTTTGACAAGTTCTGGATGGACGACCCGGTGGGGGCTACTTCGGTGCATTTGAGCTGCGGGATCTGGGGTACGCTGGCGGTCGGGATTTTCTCCACCGATCCCGCGCATAAATTCCTGGTCCAGTTGACCGGCGTGATTGCAGCCGGACTGGCCGCGTTCCCCGCGGCGCTGTTGATCTTCTATGTGCTCAAGTATACGGTCGGAATCCGGGTTACCGAAAATGCCGAACTTCGGGGTCTGGACCAGAGCGAACACGGACAGGAAGCTTACCCGGGGTTCCAGGTATTCAGCAATCAGTAAAATCGTTTGACTCCATATAACGATAGAGGCCGGAAGTTGAATTCAACTTCCGGCCTCGCCTTTTTCTGCCGATTTCAGGATTCGAAAATAATGCTCCCAAATTTATCGGGTTGATGAAAGTTCTTTATCGTCAGCGGTTGCCAACTGTACCAGTGGGAATGGGAGGGACAGCCGCCGCATTTATAAAAATTGCCGCGCCAGGCGTCGGAGAAATCCGGCGTCTTGCCGATTTGCCGGGCAAACAGGGCGAGCGGGATTTTAAAGCCGAGCCGCCAGGTGATCGGCGCATCGGTCGGGGGATCAACAACTTTCGGCAGGGTGTGAAAAATTTCCAGGTCGGCGATATCTTCCTTCGTTACCTTGGTGTGGTCGCCGATTCCTTTTTCCAGCGAGGCTTCGCGGATATGATAGAGCAGGGTATTGCCGTTGCCGCTGAATTCGAAGTTGAAATAGCCGCAGCCGCCGGGCGGCTCGACGAAAAATTCGACGCAACTGTCGCGGCAGACTTGTTCATTGTGTTCTACCGTGACGCAGCGGACATAGCGGTCCTGCACCTGAAAAAGTCCGTAAATATGGGTGCCGTCATGCAGTAGCCGGCAGGTGGTTTCCGGGAAATGCCCGTAAATTTCCCCGTTGATTCCATTGTTAATGGTGACCGTATCCGCCTGATTCCAGTCGGGCGAATCCCAGGGCGCACTCAAGTCGGGAGCGTTTTGACACTTTTTCACGGTATAGTACATGATCACCTCACTCGAAACGGATATCGCCGAAACATTGCGGCAAATGAAAGTTCAGCTCGGAAACCGGCTGCCAACTGATCCAATGGGGATGTGAGGTATGATCGCCGCATTTGTAAAAATTGGCGCGCCACTGCTGTCCGCTCAGGCCGCTGTAGGAACAGCCCATCTGTTTCTCGAACAATTCGACCGGGATGTCAAAGGCCAGGAACCAGGTGAGCGGCTCCGTGATTTCCTGCTCAACCTTGCGGGGCAGGGTAGTGGCGATACGAATGGCGGCGGCGTTTTCTTTTGACACCGGGCTGAAATCGGCGAAACCGTTTGCCGTACGGCGGGGGTCGCGGACATGGTAAAGCAAAAATGCGCCGTTGCCGCTGAATTCAAAGTTCAGATACCCTTTGCCGCCGGGCGGTTCGACGAAAAATTCGACGCAACTGTCGGTACAGACGGAGTCATTGTAATTTTCAGCCACACAGCGAACATAACGGTCTTCAACGCGGAACATGCCGTAAATACGGCGTCCGTCATGCAGCAGTTTGCATTGGACATCGGGGTGATGATCGGAGCTTTCCGGACGGACACAGGCGACTTTCAGGACATTTGCCCGGTCCCAGCCGGAGGAATTCCAGTCGCCGTCAAGGGCGGGGGACAAGTCGATCTTTTTAATTTGATACATCGTAAATTTTCCTCACATTGTATGGACTGATAATTGCCGTGAGCCTGGAACTGTTTGCACTGCCATGGCCGCTGACGATTTCTTTGACGAAAATATATTTATCGGCGTTATGATCGGGCAGGATGGTTATGGATCCGCCCACTCCGACATAATTTTTGATTTTTCCGAGCCCTTTTATCGCGCCTTCGCGGTTGTTCCCGCCCAGGTGGATGGCTTCGGTCACGATTCCGAGGGTATCATAACCCTGAGCTTCGCAGGTGGCGGCAATCCGCCCGGTACGCTGGCGGATTTTTTCGACAAAAGCCTGAACGTCCGGCCGCTGATAATCAGCCGCGAACATACCGAAATAGAACGTTTTGCCGGGGTCTGAACCGCAGTTCTGATAAATTTCCGCCTCATCCCAGCCGTCGCTTCCGAAAATTGTTCCCGAAAAACCGCTTTGCCGGGCTTCTTGAATGAAGCGAGCCGCCGCGGTAGCCGAGGTGAAAGGCAGGCAGATGCCGTCGACACCGGCTTTGACCATTAACTCAATCTGCCGCCTGAATGAGAAATCATAGGAATAATATCCTTCATGAACGGGAACCGCACCCCCGCATTCGGTAAAGGCCTTTTTCACCGCGAAACCGATGTTGCGGCTCTGGGTTCCGCTTTCTTCCGCGTCTACCAGAATGGCGATCCGGCGCAGTCCGGTCCGGTGATAAGCATACATGGCGAGAGCCTTACCCTGAACGGAGTCGGTAAAGCAGGTCCGATAAATGTAAGGGTTTCGCTCCGTCAGCACGTCCGCCGTGCCGGTGGGGGTAATGACCGGAATTTTGTATTCCTCGGCTTCCGGACGCATGCAGAATGTATTGAAAGAACTGTAAGAGCCGATGATGGCCGGAATTTCGTCGTCGCCTCCCAGTGCCGCCGCTGTTTTGGAGGCGCCGAGCGGGGTACTTTCGTTATCCCGGATGACTAGTTTCAGTTGAACGCCGTCGAGCCCGCCGCGTTCATTGATCTCATCGCATTTCAGTTGGATTCCGGCAAGCAGACGCTGGCCGTATTCGGCATACTCGCCGCTGAGCGGGATGTCGATCCCGATCTTGACCCGGGGAGTGTCATCCAGTAATCCGCATCCGCCGGCAAACACCAGCGCGGCCAATATCGTCAAAAACCGTACCATAAATTCATACTCCGCTTTTTTGATTCAGCCCATACAATACCACGGTTTCAGTTGGTTTACCACAGCCGAAGCCGGATTTTTCAGCAAAAAAAGCAGGCGGCAGAGTGCCCGGGATGTTCCCCGTGCGGCTCCAGCGGCGGCTCCGAAACCGCACATTCGGGACGTGCTATCGGACAGCGCGGATGGAACGGACAACCGGAGGGGGGATCGATTGGCGAGGGTACATCGCCCGGCAGGATGATCCGGCGGCGCCCGTTCGGATCGATGGTCGGAACGGCGGAGAGCAACGCCCGGGTATATGGATGAAGCGGGTTGGCGCAGATCGTCCGGGCCGGGCCGCTTTCGACGATTTTGCCGAGGTACATGACCATGATGCGGCGACTGATATGTTCCACCACCGCCAGGTCGTGGGCGATGAAAAGAAAAGATACCCCGGTGTTTTTCTGGATATCCTGCAACAGATTGATGATCTGGGCCTGAACGCTGACGTC
Source organism: uncultured Lentisphaeria bacterium (assembly GCA_937888615.1). Classification (GTDB taxonomy): domain Bacteria; phylum Verrucomicrobiota; class Lentisphaeria; order Victivallales; family Victivallaceae; genus UBA5239. The sequence goes on from CALABZ010000088.1 coordinate 5,831, forward strand.
GAGTGCCGAAACCGGTTCATCCGCCACTATAAAGCGCGGATTGACCGCCAGGGCGCGGGCGATGCCGATCCGCTGGCGCTGTCCGCCGCTGAACTGATGGGGATAACGGTTCATCTGGGCCGGGCTGAGGCCGACCATTTCCAGCAGTTCCGCAATCCGGTCGCGGCGTTTGTCCACGCTCATCTTGTTGTGAAGCAACAGGACTTCATCCAATGCCCGGTAAATGGTCATCCGGGGATTTAGGGAACCGTAGGGATCCTGAAAAATCATCTGGAAATCTTTTCGGGCCCGGCGAAGTTGTTGCCCGCGCAGTGAACTGATTTCGACGCCGCCGAGGCGAAAGCCTCCGCTGACCGGTTTCTCCAGTCTGACCAAGGCACGGCCAAGCGTGGATTTGCCGCAACCGCTTTCGCCGACCAGACCAAGGGTTTCGCCGGAGTCGATATCAAAGGAAACGCCGCTGACCGCGCGAACGAAACGTTTGGGTTTGAACCAGCCGCTTTTTACTGGATACCAGACCTTGAGATTGTTGACTTCCAGAAGCGGCATAGGTTTATCGGGTTTCTTTGGCCAGCTCGCAGTTCATGAACAGCGTGATCGCCCAAACACTGCACAGCGCTATGTACCCCACCGTGTAAACCCCGACATATAGAATATAGAGGACCGGAATGAATTGGTTTGAGGCCAGGGCATCCGCCATCCAGAAGTATTGCCAGTTTGGCAGCAGGGCATAGCAGATGTAGGAGAAAACGGCAGTAATCGGAGACGAGGACTCTCCGCTGAATAAATAACTGGACATCATGCCGAGGAAGAAGAGGATCGAACACATCACCAGATTCGGCACCATGTCGAGCCGGGTCGAGAATACCACCGTCAGCGTGGACATGATCGAAACACTGAAGAACAGCAGGATCAACGCCTTCGACAGGTTCAGCATATCCATTTCGGAATGTTCGCTCAGGATAATGGTCCCGATCATCATCAGAGGCAGCGTCACCAGCAGAGCGGTGAAGCTGACCGACGGAAACGGGAGCCCTTTCAGGTAGTTCAGAACCATGCCGAGAATGGAACAGGCGATCAGGATGGCAAAGTAAATGAAAAACGCGGTCATGTCGAACCGGAACTGATCCTTGGCTACATATACCGAAATGATCGTGGCGCAGTTGCAGAGAAAAACGAACAGCAGCGAGGCCGTCATAATACCGCAAATCTTTGCCATGATGAAACTCCAGCGACGGACCGGTTTTGACATCAGCAGCAATACGGTGCCGTTGCGCATTTCGCGCGATATCGTGTGGCTGGCACACAATACCGCGGCGAATAATCCGAATACCATGGAGGTCGCCATGGCGCTGTCCACCACCAGTTTCAATTGTTCGGAGAAAACAAAGAGTGAAGCGGACGGGAAAAGCCCGATCAGCACTAATGCAGTTAACAACAGAATAAAGAAAATCGGTTCGCGGATGGATTCCCGAAAGGTATTCCTGGCAATCTGAAAAAAGTTAATCATTGTGCTTCAGGGGTGTGTGATATTATTTGGTTTTGGGAGCGGCGGGCGCGGGGGTAGAAGCCGGTGCGGTGGTCTGGGGTTTTTCGGCCGCTTTCGGCATGACGGGCGGCTGTTTGATTTCGGATTCGGCTTTGGCTTCCGGCTCTACGGGAACGACCATTTTGGTCTGGGGGGTGTTCACCACCGGGACCGGAATTTCATCAACGACGGTTTCTTCTTCGACGAATTCCTGGGCCGGCAGGGGAGTGGTGGCCGCCGGATATTTACCCGGGTTATAGAAACCACGGTCTACCTGGCGGTTGAGTTTGTCGAAATCGCCGGACAGGTTCGGCAGGTTCATCATATCGCCCAAACTGCTGGCCGTTGCTTCCCAGTCTTTGACTGGAACAAGAATGACCTGAATTCTTTTGTCGATCTGGTCGATGTAGTGCTGCGGCACGTAATCGGTTCCACCCAGGATATAGACTTTTTCCGGCTGGGCGAAGTTGACGAAACGCATGACATTCTTTTCAGTCAGGAGAAATGCCGGTTGTTTTTTGTTGACCGGGCAGAAAAAGATGTTTTTCTGGCCTTCGGCGGGAAGAAGGACGTAGGGCTGTCGGGATTCCGCCTGGATCAAATCGGCCAGGAGGCGACTTTTTGTGTAGTTGGACGTAATGATGATCGATCGGATGTCCTTGCGAGGCCCCCTGAACCAGTTGAAAATATCCTGGAAATCAGCGAATGATGATGCGGAAGCAAGCATCGTAATACCGAGAATCAGCATGACCTTTTTCATAACGAACTCCTATTTATAAGTATAAAACGCTCTGTTTTAGTTTACTGTAGAGATAACATATACTAAAAACCGTTAATCGCAAGTGGAAATCCCAAAAAAAAGAAAGTTTCCTGAGGCCTTTAGTGCGCTTTTTTCAGAACGATGGCGGTCCGACAGGGCAGATAGAGATGAATCCGGTGACAAATTGACTGATCCACCTTGTCCGGCTGCGTGAAATATATCTGTCCGCTTTCCAGCCGGTTGAAACCGCCGAACTCCGGGGCATCGGAATCCAGAATCAGGTGATATTCGCCCGGCAGAGTCTCCAATATGTAGTCGGCAGGGGATTGCGTTGGATGAAAGTTGAAAATAAAAAGAAGTCCGTTGCGTTCAAAAGCCAGCACCTTGCTGGCCTCGTCGGTTTTTAACAACTGCGGACAGGCCTCGAATATCCGGAAATGCTTGATCACGGCCAGCATTTCCTGGTCGAACCGGATCAGATCCTTGAAGCGCAGCGATTCATTGTCGGCCAGCGACCATTGGCGGCGCGCGTGCTCATAACTCCAGTTGTTGCCTTCGCGCGGGAAATCGATCCATTCCGGGTGTCCGAACTCGTTGCCCATGAAATTGAGGTAGCCGTTGGCGGCGGAAGCCAGGGTGGCGAGGCGGGTCATCTTGTGAAGGGCGATGCCGCGGTCCACCTCCAGACTCATCGAAAATGAATGCATCGAATCGTACATGGCTTTGCCGATCAGGCGGAAGATCGCGGTCTGGCCGCCGACGATGGCTTGATCGTGGCATTCCACATAACTGATGGTGCGCTCGTCCCGGCGGCGGTTGGTCAACTCGTGCCAGAGCCCCCCCATGTTCCAGGTTTCGTCGGGCTGGTCGAAAAGCTTGAACCAATAGTCGGTAACCCCCATCGCCAGGCGGTAATCGAAACCGATGCCGCCCGCAGTGTCCAGCGTCGTCGCCAGTCCGGGCATTCCGCTGACGTCCTCGGCAATAGTTGTGGCGTCCGGGCGCACCTCGTGAATGACTTTATTGGCCAGCGCCAGATAAATCAGCGAGTCGAGGTCCACCGTGCCGCCGAAATAGTCGTCGTAAGACGTAAACGCATGATACATGCCGTGATGCAGGTACAGCATGCTGGTGACACCGTCGAAACGGAACCCGTCCACGTGATATTCGTCCAACCAGAAACGGCAGTTGGAAAGCAGGAAATGCAGGACTTCCGATTTGCTGTAGTTGAACAGATAGGAATCCCAGCCGTCGTGAATTCCGCGTCCGCCGTCGTGAAAATACTGATAGCGGGTGCCGTCGAGATTGCCGAGCCCTTCGCGTTCATTTTTTACGGCATGCGAATGGATCAGGTCGATCACAACCCGGAGGCCGAGTTTATGTGCGGTATCGACCAGCGATTTGAATTCCTCCGGTGTGCCGAAACGCGACGACACAGCGAAAAAATTCGATACATGATACCCGAATGACCCGTAATAGGGGTGCTCCAGCACCGCCATCAACTGCACGGTATTGTAA
>CALABZ010000089.1 GCA_937888615.1 uncultured Lentisphaeria bacterium
AGGAATTTTTTCATGGTATGACATCCTTGACAGCGGGTTTGGTTATGGTTTTCAGCGATTGCTGGAGTCCGTCCAGCTCCTGTTTAAGCTTAGCATTGGTTTCTTCGAGTTTCCGGTACTGGAGGAGCATATCCGGAATTTTCGCGGCTTCCTTGCGGCTGGCTTCGAGTTGGGTGCGGAGATCTTCGATGATCCGGTTCTGGATTTCCAGTGATTTCCGGAGTTCGGCCAGACGCTGTTCCTTGTTTTTGTCCTCGCGGGTCAGGGAATCGCGGTAAATTTCGAGCTGTTTGACATTGGCGGTGCTTTCGCGGAGCTGATCTTTGAGGATTGAGATGTCGGTGGCGTCGATGGTTTTCAGTTTCAGTTCATAATCAAGTTTTGCCATCTGATTTTTAAGGTCGTTCACCAGGCCGAGCAGACGGCGGTTTTCGGACTGCGTCAGTTTGAGGCCTTGTTCGGTTTCATAGAGGGTGTCCTGCAGGGATACCACGTCTTCGGGGTCGTTGAGCTTGACTTTGGTGTTGTTGTAGAATTTGCGTTGGGCGGCTTCGAGCCATCTGGTCACGTCATGACGTTGGGGGGAGTGCGGATTGGCCTCCAGGAAGCAGCGGTAATGATAGATGGCGGCCAGCGGGTCGTCGAGGTTTTCATCGCAGAGCGAGGCCATTTCCAGATGGGCGATTTTCGATTCGGGACGGACTTTCAGGTACCGCTTCAGGTATTCGGCGGCTTCGCGGTACTCCTGGTCACCGCGGGCCTTGCGGTATTTGACGAAAAGGGGGTGGGCGGTTTCACTGGGGCCGTCGCCGCAGCCGCCGAGTAGAACCGCCAGCAGTACAAGGATCGAATATTTCAGGATCGAGTGCATTTGCTGTCCTTTATAACCATAGATATTAATGACAATATAAAATACACTCGGAACGCCGCCGGGTCAATCTCATTCGGGCAAAACGGCGTTTTTTTTCCGGAATCTCTTCAGTAAAAGCGGCGGGATTCCTGTCTGAAATAATTGCGGAAAAAATTCAAAACTATCTGATTAAACCACTTGTAATATTGCGGATTGATTGTAAGTTATAGCTTCGGATTAAATGTTTGAAGTATTGAAAAAGCTGAATATAACTCTTGATTAAAGGAGAAGACCATGACAAAGAGAGATTTGGTTGTGCGAATTGCCAAGGAAACCGGACTGATTCAGAACAGCGTCGCCGATGTTGTACAGAAAACCTTGGATTATGTTGCCGATGAATTGGCCAGGGGCGAAACCATCGAACTGCGCAATTTCGGCGTTTTCGAGGTCAAAGTGCGCAAGAGCCGCAAAGGCCGCAACCCCAACCGCCCGAAAAACGAAGTGGTGATTCCGGAGCGCGCCGTGGTCAAGTTCCGCGCTGGTAAGGAACTCAAGGAACGTGTCGAAAAACTCAATCCCAAAAAAATTAAGTAATCTTGTTTTTATGGATTGGTGTTCCAAATAAACAATTTGAATTGCGCCTTACTTAGCGGTTCGGCGCAATTTTGTATTTTTCGGAATACCCCGTTTCAAGGAAAGAGAAGGTAGAAAATGGCAAATTACGCACCTCCGCCCGGTACCGCGGATATTTTTCCCGAAGAGGCCGCCTGGTGGCGGCGTCTGGAAGAAACCGCCGCCCATGTGTTCCCATTGTATGGGTACGGAGAATTGCGCACGCCGATTTTCGAGTATACGGAAGTTTTCAAGCGCGGAATCGGCGACGAAACCGAGGTGGTGCAGAAGGAAATGTATACGTTCGAGGACCGCGGCGGGCGCAGCCTGACGCTCCGTCCCGAAGGCACCGCCGGCGTGATGCGGGCGCTGTTGACCACCGATGTGATGAACGGCAATGAAAAACGGGTCTACTACATCGGCCCGATGTTCCGCGGGGAACGTCCCGCCGCCGGGCGCCGCCGTCAGTTTCATCAGATCGGACTGGAAAACGTCGGCAGGATCGCCCCCGAAATCGACGCCGAAACCATCACCGCCATGATGCATTATATCCGCGAGACCGGCATCACCGGCGGGCGGTTGCTCCTGAATACCCGCGGCGTGAAAGCCGACCGCGAACCCGCGGAAAAAATGCTCCGCGAATATTTCCGCTCCCATATCGACGCCATGTGCGACGATTGCCGTTCCCGTATCGAACGCAACATCTGGCGGATTCTTGACTGCAAACAGGAAAGCTGCCGCGAAATCGTTCGCCAGGCCCCCCCTTATGTGGAAAGTTACAGCGAAGAATCGCGCGAATACTTCCGCCGGGTCTGCGAATTGCTTGACCAGGCCGGGGTGGAATATGAAATCGATCCGTTCCTGGTGCGCGGGCTGGATTATTATGTGCATACGGTTTTCGAACTGGTGCACACGGCCGGGCTCGGCGCCCAGGCCACGATCTCGGCGGGCGGACGTTACGAACTCTTCCTGCCGGAAACGAAAAAACCGGTGATCGGGGTCGGGTTCGCCGCCGGCATGGAACGCTTGCTGCTGGTTCAGCAGGCGTTGGCAGTGCCGCCGCCCAAACCGGCGACACCGCCGGTGTTCATGGCCTCGATGGGCCAGGCCGCGCGCGATGCCAACATCATACTGGCGGCCGAACTGCGCCGGGCCGGTTTTCCGGTCGTGGTGGAATTTGAAGACAAGAGCATGAAGGCCCAGTTGCGCGCGGCGAACCGCGCCGGGAGCCGCTTCGTCGTCATCCGCGGCGATGAGGAACTGGCTAAGAATCTGGTCGTCTGCAAGGATATGAATGACGGATCCCAGCAGGAAGTCTCACCGCAAGCCCTGCTGGATATTATCGGAAAATAACAATAGAAAGGCAAAAGAAAGTTACAATGTTCAAGAAAACAAATCTGATCCTGCTCGGAGGCCCCGGCGCCGGAAAAGGTACGCTTTCGGCGATGATGGAAGAGGCTGCGCCGTTCTTCCATATCTCCACCGGCGACCTGCTGCGCGCCGAAGTCAAGGCCGGCACCGAACTGGGCAAGCAGGCCAAGGCTCTCATGGACAGCGGCAAGCTCGTCCCTGATGAAATCGTGGCCGCGATGGTCAAAGACGCCCTGAAAAAAGACGAAAAAAAATATGGCATGCTCCTCGACGGCTACCCACGTACCGTCAACCAGGCCCTGCTCCTCGAAGAAGCGCTGACCGAACTTGGCCGTCCGCTGGACGCGGTGGTTTATTTCCAGGCCGATGACGACTTCCTGCTGCGCCGCCTGACCTCGCGGATTATGTGCCGCAAGTGCAATCGTATTTATAACCGTTTCAATATGGCTCCGAAAGTCGATGGCCTGTGCGACGACTGCGGCGGCGAAATCTATCAACGTGACGATGACAGCGAAGCCAGCGCCCGCAACCGCCTGAAAGTCTTTCATGAACAGACCCAGCCCCTGATTGACTTCTATAAGAACAAGGGACTGTTAATTGAAATCCCCTGCGGCGAACGCGATCAGGTATTCGCCGAAGTCGTCAAGGCGTTAAATTGAGAATCCGAATGAGAGACGCGGTCATTCATACTCCCGAAGAAATCGAAAGAATCCGCATTGCGGCTCAGGCTACCGCCGCGGTGCGCGAACAGCTCCGCACAATGATTATCCCGGGAATGACCACCCGCAATGTCGATGACCTGGCCGGACGGTTGATCGCCGAAACCGGCGGAACCAGTTCGTTCCTCGGTTATCATGGATTTTCCGGAAATATCTGCATTTCGATAAATGACGTGGTTGTCCATGGTACCGGTTCGGACCAGGTTGTCATCAAAGATACCGATATTCTGAGCATCGACCTCGGAGTAACCATCAACGGCGCCACCGGCGATACCGCTGTTACCCTGGCGTTCCGCGATGATCTCTCTGCCGACCTGAAGCGGCTGTTGAGCGCCACCGAAGAAGCGCTTTACGCCGGAATAGCGGAAGCCCGCAAAGGCAAATTCGTCCGCGATATCAGCGCCGCCGTCGAGGCCGTGGGCAAAAAGGCCCGGCTCGGCATCGTCCGCGAATATGTCGGACACGGTTGCGGAACCAAGCTCCATGAACCCCCGGAAGTGCCGAATTTCGTCATGCCGGGTTTCCGTGGGCCCAAACTGGTGCCGGGCATGGTCCTGGCCATCGAACCCATGTTTAATCTGGGCTCCGCCCGGGTATATACCGAACCCGACCACTGGACAGTCCGTACCCGTGACGGTCAATGGTCGGCTCATTTCGAACATCAGGTACTTATCACAGAAACAGAACCGGAGATTTTAACGTGTCAAAAGATGTAATCAGAGTTGAAGGCGTAGTCAAGGAACTGCTTCCCAACACCATGTTTAAGGTGGAAGTGAACGGGCAGCATATCGTTGACGCGCACATCAGCGGAAAAATGCGCCTGAACTTCATCCGCATTCTTCCGGGCGACACCGTGACCATGGAAATGTCGCCCTATGATCTGACCAAGGGCAGAATCATTTTCCGCAAAAAGTAGCCGTGGGAATCATCACGGCTGGAGGCCCGGCAGGGTGTTGCAGCAAGGGGAGGTGTCCGGAATAAAATGTCTGGCGGTCCCCGATACTGTCTGATACCGGGTACGGCAATGATTTTCAGCCCTGCCGCCGTTCTTCCATTTTTCGGAAGACTGAAATCGGTCCGGGAGTGCTGTTTTACCGATATTTACAATGAAAAATTGAAGGAAACGTGAATGAAAGCGATGTTTGTATTTTCAGGGCAGGGGGCTCAGGCCGTCGGCATGGGACGGGATCTTTACGAAGCCAGTCCGGCCGCGAAAGCAATCTTTGATGCCGCCGACCAGATACTCGGCTGGTCCGTCAGCGAAGTCTGCTTCGAAGACAAAGACGGCAAGCAGGCCCGGAGTTTGTACGTTCAGCCCGCCATTTATACCATGAGCTGTGCGGCGCTGGAAGCCTACCGCGAAAAACACCCTGAAGTCCAGCCGGTCGCTTGCGCCGGGCTCAGCCTCGGCGAATACGGGGCTTTGTATGCCGGCGGCGCGTTTTCATTTGTCGACGGCTTGAAACTGGTCGCTCGCCGCGCCGAACTGATGGATGAAGCCTGCGCGAAAACCGATGGCGGCATGGCAAGCGTCCTCGGCGGCGACGCCGATGTCATCCGCGAAGTCTGCGCCGCCTGCGATATCGACGTGGCCAACTACAACAGCCCCGGTCAGATCGTGATCAGCGGCGAAAAGGCCAAGGTCGCCGAAGCCGTGACCATGCTTAAGGAAAAAGGTATGCGCAAGGTGATCCCGCTGAACGTGGCCGGTGCTTATCATTCCCGGCTGATGAAGGATGCCGGTTGCGCCCTCCATGTGGTGCTGGAACAGAACGGTCTTACCATGCCCGCGATCCCGGTGTACCACAACTTCACCGCCCGCCCCGCCGAAAATCTTCAGGAATTGATCGGCAATCTGGAAAAACAGGTTGCCGGCAGCGTCCGCTGGGTGGAATGTGTCCAGAACATGATCGCGGCGGGAGCCGACACCATGATTGAATTCGGTCCGGGCAATGTCCTGACCGGTCTTCTGAAACGGACTGTGCCCGAAGTCCCGGGCATCAATATAAACAGTGCCGACAGTTTGAACCAATAACTAAATAAGGAAGGATTGAATATGGGAACTCTGGAAGGAAAAGTAGCGTTGGTTACCGGCGGTGCGCGCGGTATCGGCAAATCAATCTGTGAACGTCTGGCCTCCGAAGGCGCCAAGCTCGCGATCGTCGACATCATGCTCGACGTGGCCGAAACCACTGCGAAGGAATTCAACGCCAAGGGCGTCGAAGCCGTGGCCGTGGCCGCCAACGTCGCCAAACCGGAAGAAGCCGCTCGCGCGGTCGAAGAAACCATCGCCAAGTTCGGCCGTCTCGACATCCTGGTGAACAACGCCGGGATCACCCGCGACAACCTGATCATGCGCATGACCGAACAGGAATGGGATTCTGTTATCGCGGTCAACCTGAAAGGTACGTTCAACTGCATCAAGGCCGCGGTTCGTCCGATGATGAAGAACCGTTACGGCAAGATCGTCAACCTCGCTTCCGTCGTTGGCCGCATGGGCAACGCCGGACAGGCCAACTACGTCGCCAGCAAGGCCGGCGTCATCGGCCTGACCAAAACCGTCGCCAAGGAATTCGGTTCGCGCAACATCACCGCCAACGCGGTGGCCCCCGGCTATATCATGACCGATATGACCAAGGATCTTTCCGACGCGGCCAAAAGCGCGTTCATGGAAATCATCCCGATGAAACGCGGCGGTACGCCCGAAGACGTTGCCAACGTGGTCTATTTCCTCTGTTCTCCCGATTCCGACTATGTCAGCGGACAGGTCATCGGCGTGGACGGCGGCATGTACATGTAATCGGATTTTTCCGGTATATTCAGGCTCGGCGGTAAACTCTGCCGGGCCTTTTTTTATTTATACTCAAACGGGCGAAAAAGGATGACAATTTTTCCCGTCCGGTCTTGATTCCGGCGCCAAAGGGATTTATATTAGTTCCTATTATGTCGAATCTAATGAAAAATTCAGCAAAAGAACGTTTTTGGCGATATTGCGGCCGTGATCCATTCGCCCGCGGGGTGGCATATTGCCGGATCTGATTTATCGAGAAGCCTCTGTCCCCGCATCGTTATCTCTTTTTAACCGTTTTACCATGAAAGATTTATTGTGAATATTTACCAGGAACTCAAAGACCGCGGTTTCATTTACCAGGAAACCGACGCCGCTGGAATCGAAAAAATTTTGACTACCGAACAAGTGCGCTTCTATGTGGGATTCGATCCCACCGGCGACAGCTTGCACGTGGGGCACCTGCTCCCGATCATGGGGATGCGTCTGCTCCAGGGAGCCGGACATTTCCCGATCGCGCTGGTCGGCGGAGCCACCGCCCAGATCGGCGACCCCTCCGGCAAAATTACCGCCCGTCCGATCATGACCAAGGAAACCGTGGCCGCCAATGCCGACGCATTGCGGAAACAGCTCGGCCGCTTCATCAGCGTCGAAGACGGCAAGGCCATGTTCGCCAACAATAACGACTGGTTCAAGGACGTGAAATACATCGATTTTCTGCGCGAGATCGGGACGAAATTCAATCTGAACCAGATGCTGGCCAAGGATTCGGTGCGTTCGCGCCTTGAATCCGGGTTGACTTTTCTTGAATTCAACTATCAGGTTCTGCAAGCCTATGACTTCTTTATCCTGAACCGCGATCATGACTGCCGCATGGAATTCGGCGGACAGGACCAGTGGGGGAACATCACCGCCGGAACCGAGCTCCTGCGCAAACTTCGTCCCGAAGTCGATGTTTACGGCATGACGTTCCCGTTGCTGCTGGACGCCAACGGCCAGAAATTCGGCAAGACCGCCGGCGGCAACAATGTCTGGCTGGACGTCAACCGCACGCCTGTTTTCGATTATTACCAGTTCTGGCGCAACAGCGGTGATGACGAGGTCTGCCGCCTTATGTGCTTCTTTACCACGCTTCCGGTGGATGAGATCAAACGCCTGACCGGTGATTCCGCCATGATCAATCGCGCCAAGGAAATCCTGGCCTATGAAGCCACCAAACTGGCTCACGGCGTCGAAGAAGCGCGCAAGGCGTTCCTGACCGCCGGCGCCAAGTTCGGTTTCGCCGACCCGGACTGCAAGGTGGAGACCACCAGCGGCATCGCCGCCATCAACATCAAAACGGCGGCCTTGGAAGGCATTCCCGAATATGCCGCGTCGGCGGATGAACTGCGGATCACCGATCTGCTCGCGACTTCCGGGCTTTGCAAGTCCAAGGGCGACGCGCGGCGGCTGGTCCTGGGCGGCGGCGCTTATGTCAATGAGGAACGGGTGTCCGATATCGATTATGTGCTTTCGCCGGAACTTTTCGCCGCCGGGCAGGTTTTGTTGAAAGCCGGCAAGAAAAATATGAAACGGATCACCCTCAAATAAGTCAAGCGTATGGAAACAGCAATGCCGGATCAGGAATTCGAAAAACCGTGTTTTGAAATCATCCGTATCGAATATCAGGTGGAAATGCTCGATATCGAAGAGCATCAGGTGGCCGAAATCATCCCCCGGATCACGGTGCAGGCGGAAAACCGTCAGATGCTGGTGGCAAATTTGTGCGTGGACGGTCATGAACTGCTGCCGTCCGGCAAAATGATCATCGGCAGCGGCGAAACCACCGACACGCTCCGGGCGGTGCGGATTATTGATCCGCTGACCGTCAATACGCCGTTCAGCGAAGGCGGTTACCGGATGACGCTGAAACTCTCGGGTATCGACGATAAAGTCGTCACTCATGAGAGCCTTTTGGATATTCCGGTGGATTGATAGCTGACAATTTTTTAATATTTGTCTTGATTAATCATGGCAGACGGCTATATTACGAGTTATGCAGTGTTGGCAGGCAGTCGCTCCGCCTTTTGACGGAGAGGAAAGTCCGGACTACATAGAGCATGGAGTCCTTTTGAAAAGAAGGATACCGCGGAATAATGCCGCGGGAAGGAAAGCGCAACAGAAAGCATACCGCCGGTCGGCAACGGCCGGTAAGGGTGAAAGGGTGGGGTAAGAGCCCACCGGGCGATGGTGAGAGCCGCGCCGCATGGCAAGCCCCTCCCGTAGCAAGGCCAAATAGGGAATGAGCCGCTGCTCGCGACGTTTGAATTCCGGGTTCTGGCCGCATAGACAGATGATTGCCGGCCGTCGGTGCGCAAGCTCCGGCGGTTACAGAATCCGGCTTATGCCGGCATTGCATTTTTTTAAATATTTTTATGGAATTATTGGATAGAGCGGACGAATGGCGAAAATTGCAGTATTGAGTGATATTCACAGTAATCTGGAGGCCTTGCAGGCTGTCCTTGAAGTATGCCGGGAACACGAGGTGGAAAAATATGTTTGCCTCGGCGATATCGTCGGTTACAATGCAAACCCGATCGAGTGCCTTGAGATTGTACGCGAATTGAACCCGATTTGCATGGTGAAGGGAAATCACGACGAGTATGCTTCGAACAACGACGAGGCGATGGAAGGGTTCAACCCCCACGCCCGCAAAGCGGTCCTGTGGACCAAGGAACAGTTGAACACCGAACAGCGTTCGTTCCTGGCCAATTTGCCCCTGCGCGCCACGGTGCCGGGGACCAATATCACCATCGTTCACGCCACGCTGGATTCTCCGGACAATTGGGGATATGTCTTTGACATGCACCATGCCGCGGACAATTTCGCATATCAGTTTACCCAGATTTGTTTCTGCGGGCACTCCCATGTGCCGGTGGCGTTCTTCAAAAAACCGATTTCATCCATGTCGGAACGCCCGATTGAAGAGATTATCGGATGGCTGCATCATGAAGGCGAAAGCACCATTCCCACCGACGTCAGCGTCACCGATTTCCTGGAGGTTCGTCTCCAGACCGGTTATAAATATTTGTTCAACATCGGCAGCGTCGGGCAGCCGCGCAACCGCGATCCCCGCGCTTCGTTTGCGATTATCGACACCGATACCCGCGAAGTAAGCCGCCACCGGGTGGTTTACGACATCAGGACGACCCAGGCGAAAATCCTGGCCGCCGGACTGCCCGACCGCCTGGCATTGCGTCTTGAATCAGGAAACTGACCTGTGCATGAAGAGAACTTTGGACATTTTGATCGTTAAGCCCAGCAGCCTGGGCGATATTCTCCATACCTTCCCCGCCGTCGAATTACTTCATCGCCATTACCCGGACGCCGCTTTTGACTGGCTGGTAAATCCGGATTTCGCCGAAGCGTTGGACTTTTGTCCGGTGCCGATCCGGCGCAAAATTATATTTCCCCGCCGCGAGCTGTCCCGCTTCTCCTCGTTTATCGGTTCATTTGCCCGGGTGTTGAAAGACCTGCGGCAGGTTCGTTACGACCTGATCGTCGATTATCAGGGGCTGTTCCGCAGCGCCCTTTTCGGCTGGTTGGCCAAGGGGCGGGTTCAGGCGGGTTTCGCACATCCGAAGGAACCCTCGGCGGTTCTTTTTTACCATCGGCGTTTCCAACCGGAAAACGGGATGAAACACGCCGTCGAGAAGAATTGCAGCCTTTCCCGGCAGTTGACCGGGGATGATTCCGCTGTGGTGCCGCCGTTGACATTGGCCGAAGTTCCGCGTTTCACCCGGGCGGTCGATGCCCGTTTAAAGGGGTTGAATATTGCGGCCGATGCGATTCTGGTCGGTGTGACTCCCGGCGCCCGCTGGGAGAGCAAATGTTTCCCCCCCGAATTATTTATCGACGTGATGCGGCAGGTGTCGGAGCAACTGCCCCAAGTGCATTTTCTGGTGCTTGGTTCGTCGGGCGACCGTGAGTGTGCGGAGAAACTGGTGGCGGCGCTTCCGGCTGCCAATGTCACTTCCCTGACCGGCGACACCTCCATCGGGGAACTGATCGAACTGCTTCGCCGTTGTCGCGCGGTACTCAGCAATGACAGCGGCCCGATCCATATCGCGGCGGCGGCCGGAGTACCGGTATTCGCCTTTTTCGGTTCCACGGACCCGGAACTTACCGGGCCCTACGGAGCACAGCACCGGATTTTTCAGGCCGCGCTCGATTGCCTGAAATGCCTTTCCCGAAAATGCCCTCTTCAAAGCAATGCCTGCCACCGGCTGGACTCTTCCGCCGTGGCCGGGCAATTGGTTTCACATCTCTCAGCCAAGGAGAAGATATCATGAGAAACGTAAAGTATCTTGCCGTTTTGTGTGCCGCCGCCTGCTGGCTGCTTCCGCAAATCTCATTTGCCCAGATCGCCCTGGACCTGCAACTTGTTGATGGATATCATTATTTGATCCATGAGCCCATCTATCTGAAAATCCTGATGCGCAACGACAGCGGGCGTCCGCTGGTTTTCGGCGACAGCAAGCAGCTTCAGGGTAAACTTCGTTTTGAAGTCACCAAAGCCAATGGTGAACTGGTTCCGCCGCGCAATGGGGTGACTCCGGAACTTCCCGCGATGGTGCTGGGCTCCGGTCAGACCAGCGCCCAGCATTTTCTGGTGCTGAACCATTATTACCAACTGAACGAACCGGGGACTTATCGGATGTATTTCTGGATTTCGCATCCTCAAATGCCGCAATCGTACAAGTCCAACGAGGTCTCATTCAATATATCCGGCGGTATTGAACTTTGGCGTCTGATGGTCGGCGAACCGGACCTGCTGGATTCCCAGAAGCCGGTCAAGACCATGTATTATACGCTGATCGCGGTCAATAAAGGGGCGCGGCGGATGTTCTATGTCCGGGTCGAAGACAATAAACAGATTTATGTGCTGCGTCCGATCGGCATGGAAGTCGGTTCCGAAAAAATCCAGAAGGATATTGACGGCATGAGCAATCTGCACCTGATCGTGCCGCTCGACCCGAAACTCTTCCAATACCTCGTTATGGACCTGAAGGGGCATATTGAAAAGACCGAGGTCTATAAGAAAAAGGACAAATATCCGCCCCGTCTCGGCCGGGATGAAAAACACGGCACCGTCTTTATCGCCGGCGGCGAAAAGGCCGTTCCGGGGGTTGACTTCACAGAGACGAAAACCCCGACCAGAGCGGACGGTTCGAAATGATGGATTCCGTGCGCTGGCTTGACGAACACGGTCGTATTCGCAATGCCTGGGCTTCGGAACTCGCCGGCGATCGCGGTTGCCTTCGGCTCCTGGACCAGACCTTGCTGCCGGAACAGCGTACCTATATCGAGACCGCCGATCCGGTCGTAATTTATGACTGCATCAAGCGTCTGGTGGTGCGCGGAGCCCCGGCCATCGGTTGCGCGGCGGCATTGGGACTGGCCGCGGTAGCGCGCCGCCTCGAATACCGCGACCGGGCGGATTTTGTCGCCAAAGTCCGGGAAACTTCCGGTTATTTTGCTTCGTCAAGGCCGACTGCCGTGAATCTTTTCTGGGCGCTTGAGCGCTGTACCGCCGTGCTGGATACGGCAGTCGACGTCGAAGACCTGCGGGATGCCCTGCTTCGGACGGCCCTTGGAATTCTGGACGAGGATATTGAAATGTGTCATGCCATCGGGTGCCACGGCGCCGGGTTGCTTGCTCCCGGGTGCGGGGTCTTGACCCATTGCAATGCCGGGGCGCTGGCCACCGGGGATTACGGTACGGCGCTGGCGCCGGTCTACACGGCGTTTGAAAATGGCATCCGGGTCCGGGTGTATTCGGACGAAACCCGCCCGTTGCTTCAGGGGTCGCGCCTGACGGCCTGGGAATTACAGCAGGCCGGAGTCGAAGTCACCACCATTTGCGACAATATGGCCGCACAGGTTATGCGCGAGGGCAAAATTCAACTGGTGATCGTCGGCGCGGACCGGATCGCCATGAATGGCGACACCGCCAATAAAATCGGCACTTACGGTGTGGCGGTGCTGGCCGCGTACCACAAGATTCCGTTTTATGTGGCCGCGCCGTATTCGACCATCGACGCCGCCCTGGAAGACGGGTCCGGGATTCCGATTGAACAGCGCGATCCCGCTGAAGTGAGCTGTGGAATGGGTCGGCGTACGGCTCCGGAAGGCGTGGATATCTACAACCCGGCATTTGATGTCACCCCTCATGGACTGATTGCGGGGATCATCACCGAAAAAGGAATCCTGCGTCCGCCGTTCGAAACGGCCATAGCCGCGCTGCTTCGCCGCGAATAGTTTCAGGAATTGGTTTTGTCGCGGGCGGCTGACCGCTTTTTGAATGGATTGCGGAAAACGGGATGGGTAATCGGCGGTTTCGACACATACTTGCCATCGGCTAATTTGTCGCGCAGGACGTCCACGGTTTCCGTCTGTACATCCACGTGTCTGGTTTCATAGCCGCTTGCACCGGCGAGGACGACCCTGCCGAATTTATCGCCGAGGTCGAATTGCTTGATGATTTCATCCATGGCTCCCTTTTCGGTAGGGGACGGGGTGACGTCTTTGCGGATATCGACCAGCAGGGGGATATAGGTGATGGCCATGTCTTTGAACTCATCGCTGCTGAACACATCTTCGATCAGGTGGTTGCTGGCGGCGTTATCGGCGTTGGAATTGATGTAAACCACCATGATTTCGCGACCGTGTTCTCCGGCGACCTGTTTTGCTTTGGCGAGGCTGGTCCGCCAGGTGATGCCGTAGCGCTTGACCTGGTGCTGGGGCGTGAATTTATAAATGATAAACGCCCGGTTGTAAAAGAGAGCATACAAAATAAGTGCGGCGATCAGCAAAAATACAATCTTCATGAATTTCCCGAACAGGACTTGTAAGCGGGCCTCGATATTTTTCATGGAAGAGCCTCCAGTCAGTTTCTTAAAATAATATTATAGCAGAAAAATGGGCTGATTGCAACCGATAATCGCATGCGGTGCCATATTATCCGTCGGATAATCTGTGAACCTTGCGCATATGACTGATTTATATTCAATTGCAGGCAAGTGGAATTTGCATTTTGTCCGATTCGTTGTATATTTTTAACTCCATCGGTTTCGCGGTTTCCGCCGTGAAAATAAGTTTAGGACACAAACAATGGAAACAAGAAATGTCTAACCCAATTGTAGAACAGATCAACTCGGCGTTGGAAGATGCCGAAAAAACACTCGCCGCCGCGCAGAACGAGGCGGAAGTGGAAGAGGTCAGAATCCGAATTCTGGGTCGCAAGGGACTGCTGCCGTCATTGAGCGGCGGTATGGGGGCGCTGTCGCCCGAAGAACGTAAGGAAGCCGGGATGGCTTTTAACACGGGTCGCGAACGATTTCAGAGCTTTATGGATTCGGCGCTGAAGCGCATCAAGGCCTCCGCCCGCGGAAACGGCGGCAGACAGTTGGATCTGACATTGCCGGGGCGCCGCCGCGAACTGGGGCGCAAACATCCGGTGGTTACGGTGATCGACGAAGCGGTGGCGATTTTTCGCCGGCTCGGATTCATCGTGGCCGATGGCCCGGAAATTGAAGACGTTTATCATAATTTCGATGCGCTGAATACGGCGCAGTCCCATCCGTCGCGCGACGTGGCCGACACTTTTTATTTCGCCGACGGCCGCCTCCTGCGTTCGCAGACCTCCACCGTGCAGATTCGCACGATGGAGAGCCACGAGCCGCCGGTGCGCATCGTCGCCCCCGGCCGCTGCTTCCGCCGCGACACGCCGGACGCCACTCACAGCATGAACTTTCACCAGATCGAGGGATTGCTCATTGACCATGAGGTTTCGATGGCCGATTTGAAGAGCATTCTCCAGATGTTCGCCGCCGAAATGTTCGGACCCGAGGTTAAGATCCGTCTGCGGCCGCACTTTTTCCCGTTCACCGAACCGAGTGTGGAGTACGATTTCTCGTGTATCATGTGCGGAGGCCGCGGCTGTAACGTCTGCAAGCAGTCCGGCTGGCTGGAAATTGCCGGCGCGGGCGAGGTGGACCCGAACGTCCTGAAAAATGTCGGTTACGATCCCGAAATCTGGACCGGTTATGCGTTCGGCATGGGGATTGAGCGGATCGCCATGCTCCGCTACCGGATCAACGACATCCGGCTGCTTTACGAGAACGACGTAAGATTCCTGGAACAGTTCTAAAACGAAGGTGAGACGATGAAAGTATCATATAACTGGCTGAACCGCTATGTCGCCGTCAACTGCGGCATTCCGGAACTGGCCGATAAATTGACGATGGCCGGAATCGAAGTCGAAGGAATCGAACCGGTCGGCAAAATTCCCGACGGCGTGGTCGTCGGCAGAATCGAAGAACGCAAACCGCACCCGAACGCGGATACTCTTTCCTGCTGTAAAGTCGATGTCGGCGACAGCGTCCTCGAAATTGTTTGCGGCGCGCCCAACTGCGACGCCGGCAAGAAAGTCCCGGTGGCGACCATCGGCGCTGTTTTGACCGACCCCGAATCGAAAGCCGAATTCAAGATCAAGAAATCAAACCTGCGCGGCGAAAAATCCTACGGCATGCTTTGCAGTGCCCGTGAACTTGGGCTCGGCAATGATCATCATGGACTGCTTGAGCTTTCCGAGGAAGCGACAGTCGGCGCCCCGGTGGGCGAACTTTTTCCCGGTGATACCGTGTTCGGCCTCGAAATTACGCCGAACCGCCCCGACTGTCTGTCGCACTGGGGGGTGGCCCGCGATGTCGCCTGCCTGCTCGACACCGATGCCCGCCTGCCCGAAATCCCCAAGGCTAAAGCCGCTGTCACCGATGATTCCATGAATCTGGTGACGGTCGAAAATCCGGCCCTGTGCCCCCGCTATATCGGACGCGCCATTCGCAACGTCAAAGTCGGCGAGAGCCCGGAATGGCTGAAGAAATGCCTGACCGCTATCGGCTTGCGCCCGATCAATAATATCGTGGACATCACCAATTTCGTGCTGTTCGAACTGGGACAGCCGCTGCATGCGTTTGACCGTGACAAACTTGCCGGAGGCCGCGTCGTTATCCGCAATGCCCGTCCCGGTGAAAAAATCACCCTGCTCGACGATACTGAACTCGAACTGGCCCCCGAAAATCTGGTGATAGCCGATGCCGAAAAGCCGATGTGCCTGGCTGGCGTTATGGGCGGCTTGGACTCCGGCGTAACCGATGGTACTACCAATGTGTTGTTGGAATCGGCAGTATTCGAACCGTGGAATATCCGCACCACTTCCCGCACTCGCGGCATTTCCAGCGACTCCTCCTACCGTTTTGAACGCGGCGTGGACTGGCGTATGACCGAGATCGCCGCCGACCGCGCGGTGCAACTGATTCTGGAACTCGCCGGCGGCGAAGCTGTCGGTCCTTTCTATGATGTCTGCGGTAAACTGGAGCCGCCCGCACCGGTGAAGTGCCGTTTCGACCGTATCCGGCTCTTGACCGGGATGAAAATCGGCAATGACGAAATCGTCGGAATCTTTCAAAAGCTGGGCTTGACCGTCTCTGCGCTTGATGACACGCATTGCGTCGTGCTTCCCCCGACCTACCGGTACGACCTTGAACGCGAGGCCGACCTTGCCGAGGAAGTTGCCCGCATTCATGGACTCGACAAGATTCCCGACGTTCCGGTCCGGGTGAAGTCCGCGGCCTCCATTCGCGAGGATTCCTATTTCGAACGCGAAGCCATGCGCAATCAATTGATTGGCCTCGGGCTTTATGAATGCCTGCATTACAGCACGGTCAGCCCGAAATCAGCGCTCAGCGACAGCCGTTTCGAAGAACGCGACCTGGTCCGCATGATCAACCCGATCGGACAGGATTCCAGCGTCATGCGTCCCTCGTTGCTCGGCGAAATGCTGGCCACCATTGACCGCAATATTTCGCGCCGCAATACCGACCTCCAGCTTTTTGAGCTCGACCGTGTGTTCTGCGCCAATTCCGACAAATTTCCGGAAGAACGCTATGAACTGCTGTTGGTCCTGACCGGCCGCCGTCATCCCGAACTTTATTCGGCCGCATTGAAGGATGTTTTTGACTTCTACGATATGAAGGGCTTGCTCGAATCGCTGTTCGAACTGCGTCGAATTGACAATTACACGTTCGAACCGGTCGAAGATGGGCGTTTCGCCCCCGGCATGGGCGCGGCGGTGTATATCGATGGCGAACTCGCGGGGCATTTCGGACAGCTTGCCGAAGAACTGGCGGGCGGTTTCAAAACCGATCATCCGGTTTATACCGCTCAGCTCGACGTGGCGCTGCTGCTGGCGAAAACGCCCGGTTTGCAGTATTATAAACCGCTTTCGCCGTATCCGGCCACCAGCCGTGATATCGCCTTTGTGGCACCCGGCGGTTTGACGCATCGCAAGATTCTGGAGTTCATCGGCTCCTGCCGGATCAAAAATCTGGAGAAAGTCCGCCTGTTTGACGTATATGAAGACGAGAAAGTGCTGGGCCCCGGCCGCCGCAGCATGGCCTATTCGTTCACGTTCCGCAGCAAAGAGCGCACCCTGACCGATACCGAGGTCAACAACGCCTACGAAAAACTGCGCAAACAGTTGGCGGAAGGACTCGGCGTCGAACTGCGCTGAACACGGGAGGGAGATGATGAACGTTTCTTTGCGCTGGCGTAAAATCAGCCGTTGGTTCGTCATTGTTTCCCTCTGTCTCATTTTGCTGATGGGGGCCGCCACCGGGATCCTGTACCTGATGATCCGAGCCGCGGTCGGCAAACTGCCGGACAGAGCCACCTATCGGGCCTACGAGAAGTTGCCGAATT
Source organism: uncultured Lentisphaeria bacterium (assembly GCA_937888615.1). Taxonomy (GTDB): domain Bacteria; phylum Verrucomicrobiota; class Lentisphaeria; order Victivallales; family Victivallaceae; genus UBA5239. The sequence goes on from CALABZ010000089.1 coordinate 17,144, forward strand.
TCAAGGATGGGCAGTTTCGAAATTACGAGCCCATGCAGCATATTATCTGGAAAAAGCCGCGCGGCCGCATTGTCAGCCGTTTCCTGACCGATCCCCCGAAAGGCCCGGAAAACGCCATTCCCCGCAAAGAACTCAACAGCCGCAACGTCGGTCCCAAAAAACCGGGTGTTCTGCGGGTGTTCTGGCTCGGGCATTCGACGTTGCTTTTCGATATCGACGGTGTCCGGCTCCTGACCGATCCCGTTTTCGGCAATGCCGGACCGCTTCCCGGTATCGTCCGGCGTTTCCAGCCCAGTCCGCTGGAACGCGGCGAAATACCCAAGCTCAATCTTGACGTCATCCTGATTTCGCACGACCATTACGACCATCTGGAGAAGAAAACCATTGAATCCCTGGTCCGCAGTGATATCCGGTTCATCGTGCCGCTCGGCGTCAGTGCGCGACTGCGCGGCTGGGGCATCGCCGCCGACCGCATTACCGAATTGAACTGGGGCGACAGCGCCGAAGTCGGTAGCCTGAAAGTGACCGCCGTCACCGCCCGCCATTTTTCCGGCCGCCTGCTGAAAGACCGCAACCGCACATTGTGGACCGCTTATGTGTTGAAGGGTCCGAAACATAACGTTTTTTTCGCCGGAGATGGTGGTTACGGGGAGCATTTCAAGAAAATCGGCGCCGAATACGGTCCGTTCGACCTGACCTGTCTGGAAATCGGGGCGTGGAGCGAACGCTGGCCCAACTCCCACCTTTTCCCCGAGCAGACCATTCAGGCGCACAAGGAGTTGCGCGGGGAATTTCTGTTGCCGATCCACTGGGCGGCCTACGATCTGGCGTTTCACGAATGGGATGAGCCGATCCGGCGGGCAAGCACCGCCGCCGCTGAGAAAAAAGTGGAACTGCTGACCCCGATTCAAGGCGAAGAACTGATTCCCGGAAAAACCGCGACGACAAAATGGTGGGACCCCGGCATCAAAAATCCGGCGCAATAGACGGACTCCAGTCAAACCGGCAGACAATATCGTATTCCATGCTGCGGGTTGCCAGACGGTCCACGCCGCGGTCGTCGGCCAGGTTTCGCCCGACACTGTAGACGCATTCGCCGGGGATATACTTCAACGCTTTGCCGGTGTAGGGATCGACGGGGAGCTTGTTCAGGTATTTGGGAATGAGTTCTCCAAGCCTTTGCGGATACTTTCCGTTGGCACGGCGGTAACGCTCCAGCGCAATCGCCGTCCGGCCCACCCGGAGGTTGGCCAGATCTTCCGACAACCGGTATGCATATGTTTCCAGAAGCGTGTATTCGGCGATCACCGCGGCCGGTGATGGTTCGGCATATGCCCGGCGGCGAACCTCTAGGATCGGGCGGAGTTGATGGTATTCCATGCGGGCGTAACGCATATCGTCCACGCTGACGGCGATCACCGGCATATAGATGACCGAACGGATCAGGAGTTTACGGATTGCATTATTGGAACTGCCGCGTCCGCTGATTTTATGGGCCAGGTCCACCCGCTCCCGCAATTCGTTGAACTCCGGCATGGAGTGTTCCTGTGCGGCGGCCCATGTTTCGTGTTCCGTCAATACCTCGTCCGGGAGTTCGCGAAGGTGTTTCTCCAACATTTTTAACTGTTCGCGGTAAAGGGTAACGATACGAAAATCTTCGTCAAACCATCGCTGGCAACTGCGGGAATATTCCAGCCATTTGCTCGGAGACGCCGTTAGTTCCGGGCTCATCAGCCGCTCCATAAGCTTGTTCCAGATCAGGTCGATCAGTTCAAAATCGCGTCCGGTCCAGGCCCGGTTCAGCCCGAAGTGTTCGATACGGGCGACTTCATCCAGCGGCAGGACTCCGAGTCGCTCCACGGCGTATGGCTTCGGCGGCAACGGACGGTCCTCGAACTGTTCGAGCGTCGTTCCAAACTGATTCAGCTTATAGCTCCGATACCAGTCGAACGGCCAGACCAGGCATATTGCCGCCAGCGGAACCGCCGCTACCGATTGCACCAGCGGAGAGATCCGCCACGGTTTTTCCGGTTGTTCCACGGCGGAAATCCGGTTGAGTACCGGCATCATCAACAGGGGGAGCAGGGCTATCAGGGGACCGGCAACCGGCCCCGTCGGCCACAACCACAACAGCGCGATGACCACCGCGAAAATCAGGTAATGAAGTCCCGCGAAAACTCCTCCTCCCAACCGTTGGAAAATCACCGCTCCGGCTGCGACATTCACATACGGAAGCAACAGCGGAAATACCATTCGACAGCGGTATACGGCGGCGATGACGGCAAGAGCTACCGAGTAAAACAGCAGGAAAATGATCCCCCAAACCACACTCCAGGCATTTACGAAGAGGACCGCCAATCCGGCAGCGACCGCCAGCACCGCGAGAGTGCCGGTCAGGTAGCGACGGATTTTAGTTTGTTCATCCATGAGGCTGCGCCGCTGCTGAATAGAGGATGATCGCGACGGCCATCAACACCGCCGCCACCGCGCGCCGCACCCACATGCGCGGACTGATTCTGGCGTCAAGCCGGGCATGGCCGAGCGACACCACCAGGATGCCAAGCGCGATCGAGAACAGCCCCCGGCTGGACTGAATCACATTGCCGAATACCACTCCGAGGAGTCCGAAACAGACGAACAGCGTCGCCTGCGACAGATACCAGGTGAGGCCGAATGGGATTGCACGGACGAACTGCTGGCGCGTCCAGCGGAATTTCCGCAGGAACGGCAGCGTGACCAGTCCCAGCACCGCATAACAGACGGCCACTACGCCGAGGGCGTCCCGGATCATACTGCCGCTGTTCGGCATAAGGACCAAGTGCGTTTCCACCATATCGGTGAGCGAATAAAAGACCAGTGTCGAGGCCAGCCACAAGACGCCTTTCAGGGAAAACCGGGTGCCGCCGCTCCAGTTCATACCGACCGCGGCCACGGCGCTCATGCAGACCGCGAGCCATTGCAGACCGTTGAGCCGGTTGCCGAGAAATCCGACATAGATGATCGACAAGACAATGATTTTCAAGCCCAGTAGCGAAGAACTCCGGCTGGCTTCGATATTGCGCAGCGTATTGAAAAACGATGCCTGCCCGGTTGCGAAACATCCCACCCACAGTACCATATAAAGCGCAAATTCGGGCACCATCGACCAGGAATGAATCGGAAACAGAAACGGGATGAACGGCAAGCTGATCACTCCCATCGCCAACTGCGAAAAGATCAACAACCGGACCGGCGACTTGTACCGGGTCATGAACCCGGCACTGCACAGATAGGAAGTCGATTGGAACAATGCGGTTAGAATCCCAGCGACGATACCAAGAGCAATCATATTATAATACCTCAACTTACGGCGGAAGCGTTAAGATATCACATCTCCGGCAATATGCAAATGATGATCGGTTTCCCCAACGACTTTTTGAGGTGGCATAAAAAATCCGCGGAAAGCCGGTGAGGACTTTCCGCGGATTTTGATCGTTAGTGGAAAAAGGCTCAGACCATGGTATCCCAGAGGGCCGCGTCTTCGAGCTTGTTCTTCACTGCGTTGACGAATTCCGCGCCGAGCGCGCCGTCGATAACGCGATGGTCGCAGCTCAACGTGATCTTCATCATATCGCGGACCACGATTTCGCCGTCGCGCACCACCGGGGTGGGCATGGACGAGGAAACCGCCAGAATGGCGCTTTCGCCGGGGTTCACGATAGCGAGGAAGTTTTCGACATTCATCATGCCCATGTTGGAAATGGTGAATGTGCCGCCTTTCAGCAGGTCCGGCGAAATTTTGCCGCTGCGGGCCTTTTCGGCGTATTCGGCGGTTTCGGCCTGGATTTCATCGAGTCCCTTGCGGTCGGTGTTGCGGATTACCGGCACCACCAGTCCGTTCGGAATGCTGACGGCCACGCCCACGTTGACCTTGGAACGCGTGATCACCGATTTGCCGTCGGTAATGGCGTTGACCGTGGGATAGTCTTTCAGCGCCAGCGCCACGGCCTTGACGATGAACACGTTTACGCTGAGGTTGATGCCTTCGGCTTTCAACTGTTTGCGCTTGGCCATGATTATGCCCATGTCGATGCTGACGGTCACATAGAAATGCGGAATCGTCTGCTTGGACTGCTGGAGGCGCTGGGCGATGATCTTGCGCATGGTGTTCATTTCGCGCGGACGTTCGGAGGCGGCGTCCTTCACATCCTGAATCGTGATGCGGTCGCCTTCGCCGGTTCCTTCGAGCTGGAGCATTTCCAGTTTTTCCTTGCGGGCCAGTTCGAGGGCCGCCGGAGTGATCTTCTTGTCATTATAACCGGAAGATTCCAGATAATTCTTCACGTCCTGTTCGGTAACGCGGCCAACGCCGCCGCCGGTTCCCTTGATCTTATTGATGTCGATCAGATAATCTTCGGCGAATTTGCGGGCACGCGGGCTCGGTTTGGACTTGCTGGCCGGGGCCGGAGCGGGCGCGGGGGCCGCGACCGGAGCCGCCGCCGGAGCGGGAGCAGCAGCCATGGCCGGGGCCGCTTTCGGCGTTTCGGCTTTTTTCGGGGCGGGAGCAGCAGCCATGGCCGGAACCGGAGCAGCCGCGGGGGCCGCGACCGGAGCCGGAGTAGCCAGCATATCGGCCGGGATGGCCTCGCCGGGTTCGCCGATGACGGCGGCGGTGGTCATGACCGGGACTTCCACCCCGGCCTTGGTCACAATTTTCAGAATGGTGCCTTCGAACTGTGATTCGACTTCCAGCACTGCTTTGTCGGTTTCCACTTCAAAAAGGACATCGCCCTTCTTGACGCTGTCGCCTTCCTTGACGTTCCACGAAGCGATGGTCACGGTTTCTTCGGATTGACCAAGTTTCGGAATCGGAATTTTTGTTGCCATAATCAGTTCTCCTCAAACGCTCAGAACAATTTCTTGACGGCGTCGACCATATCCTGTACGCTCGGCAGGAACGCTTTTTCCAGCGTGTGAGCCTGCGGGGCAATACCGTTTTTGGCGCCAACTTTCAGCACCGGAGCATCGAGGGAGTCGAAGCATTCGGCGACGATCCGGGAAACGATTTCACCGGTGAAACTGCCGATGTCAACGCACTGGCTGACCGCTACGCAGCGGCCGGTCCGGCGGACGGACTCGAAAACGGTTTCCCAGTCGAACGGCACCAGGGTGCGCGGGTCGATCACTTCGACGTCGATTCCTTCGGCGGCCAGGGCTTCGGCGGCTTTCAGCGCATCGCTGACGGCCGGACCCCAGACCACGATGGTGGCGTCTTTACCGCTGCGGACGATATTGGCCTGACCGAACGGAATCAGGTATTCTTCTTCCGGCACTTCGCCTTTGACGTTGTACAGAAGCTGGCCTTCGACGAAGACTACGGGGTTGTTGTCGCGGATCGCGGTTTTGATCAGGCCCTTGGCGTCATAGGGGTTGGACGGATAGGCCACGTAGGTGCCGGGGATGTGGGCAAACATCGATTCGAGCGACTGCGAGTGCTGGCCGCCGTATCCTTTGCCGCCGCCCACGGAACAACGCACCATCGGCACTTCGGTCGAGGCGCCGGTCATGTAATGCCACTTGGCGGCCTGGTTTGAAATCTGGTCGGAAGCCATCAGCGCGAAGTCCATGTACATGAGTTCGACCACCGGACGGTAGCCGCTCATCGCCATGCCGACGCCGGTGCCGCAGATACAGGCTTCGGAGATCGGGGTGTTGAACACGCGGTCGCGTCCGAACGTTTCGATCAGTCCTTTGGAGAGTTTGAACGCGCCGCCGTATTCGGCCACGTCTTCACCGTAAAGAACGACGCGGGAGTCGCGCTTCATTTCTTCGATGATCCCTTCCTTGATGGCGTCGCGGTAGTTGAGCAGACCGTTGGCGTCGCGTTTGACCTTGATGTCTTCATAGATCTTCGGTTCGCTGTAGAGCGCGGGAACGGTTTCGGCGGTGGTTTCGGTGTACATGTACTTGATCACATCGGCCGGGTCCGGGTCCGCGGAATCGGCGGCGCGGCGGGCGGCGCGGGCATTGCGGTCGGCAACTTTCTTGTCAACGGCGTCCAGCTCGGCGGCTTTGAGAACTTTTTCGTCGATCAACTGTTTGCGGAAAGTTTCGACCGGGTCGATTTCTTTCCAGCGGGCTTCTTCTTCGCGGGTACGGTATTCGTTGCGCGGGTCGGAGAGGGAGTGACCGTAATAGCGGTAGGTGTCGAATTCGAGGAGCACCGGGCCTTCGCCCTTTTCGATGATGGTGCGGGCGCGGGCAATGGCGTCGCGGACGGCCATGATATCCATGCCGTTGACGACTTCCGCGTGCATGTTGTTGTTGGCGAACCCTGCGGCACGCTGGGCCAGATAGTCAAGTCCGTTCACTTCGCCGTCGGCGCGGCCGGTCATGCCGTAGTGGTTGTTGATGATGGCGAAGATCATCGGCAGTCCGAACTTGGTTTCAGCCAAGGGGCCGTTGAACTGTTCCTGGGCGGCCCAGTTCAGGGATTCGAGAACCACGCCGTTGGCATAAGCGCCGTCACCGGCGAAAGTCAGGACGATGTGACCTTTCTTTTCGGGGTCGATCCGGCAGGTCATGGCAGCGCCGGTGGCGATCGGAATGCCGCCGCCCACGATCGCGTTGGCGCCGAGGTGGCCGACGCGGAAGTCGGCGATGTGCATGCCGCCGCCGCGGCCTTTGCCGTAGCCTTCTTCTTTGCCGAACAGTTCGGCGATGGTGCGGTAGACATGGTCTTCAAGGACGGCTTCGAGGAGTTCTTCACCTTTCAACGAGGCGAATTCGGGACAGCGTCCATGGAGTTGTTCTTCGCTCATGCGATGGATGGCGTGGAAGCCCTTGGCGATGGAGTCGCCGTGGCCGCGGTGAGTGGAGGTGATCAAATCGGTGATGCCGAGCATGGAGCACGCGCCGGCGGCGGTGGCTTCCTGTCCGATCGACAAGTGGGTCGGGCCGCGATATTCGTAGTCGCTGATCACTTCATAGGCGCCGGTACGGCATTTGAGGATCATTTCTTCGAATTCACGAATCACTTTCATGGATTCATAAAGCTCCAGCGCTTCGGCTTTGGTGAGCGTTTTTGCCTTGACGGCGTCTTTGAGACTGACGTCGTACTGATAGGCGGGGATGTTTTTCAGCTTTACGGTTTGCTTTTTGAAACTCGGGGTTCCATCGGCCAGGTAGGTGTTCATGGTTGCTCCTTGGTTTGTTTACTCTTGCCAATCACGTTTATATTTTTTTTCTTAAGCTGTCTGACGACCGCGTCGGGAATATTGTTGTCGGTGACGATGATGTCGATGTCTTCGATATGGCCGCTGACGGCCAGCGAGGGATTGCCGATTTTGCTGCTGTCCATCAGCAGGATGACTTTTTCGGCTCGTTTCATCACCATTTCCTTGGTGAACGCTTCATTCGGGTCGGTGGTGGAGATCCCCTGTTCCACGGTGAACCCGATGGTGCCGAGGAACGCTTTGCCGATATGCAGGGATTCGAGGATTTTCGCCGTCATGGGCCCCACCAGGGTTTGGCTGAGGGCGCGGAATTCGCCGCCGATCAGGATCAGCCGGTGTCCGGTTTCCATCAGTTCGGCGGCGGCTTTCATGGAATTGGTGACGACGGTCAGGTTTTTGCGCGCGCCGAGGCGGTAGGCCAGGGCCTGGATGGTGCTGCCGCCGTCGAGGTAGATGACGTCATTGTCGTCGATCAGCTCCAGTGCGAGTTCGGCGATGCCTTTTTTCTCTGCGGCGTGGAATGAGGCTTTTTCGTTGAAGACCGGTTCGATTTTCGGGAAACGCACCTGAATGGCGCCGCCGTGAACGCGCTGGGCTTTGCCCTGGTCTTCGAGGGATTGCAGGTCACGCCGCACGGTCGCCTCGGAAACGTGGAGGCTGTCGCTGAGCTCGGTAATGGTCTGCACGCCATCGGCCAGCGCCTGAAGGATCAGCCGCTCGCGTTCCGCCGACAATAATTTGCGTTCTTTATTCATCCGTTACCTGCGTTTATCTGTTTAATATAGCTCGTAATGAAAGATTTTGCAAGTTTTTGACAGAAAATTTCAAAAAAAATTATATTCTTGCAAATTATTGATTCCCACGTACAAACAAAAACCCCGGCACGGAGGGCGTTCCGGCCGGGGGAGATGGATCGGATAAGGCGGGAATGATTGTAAAATCAGCGGTAGGGTTCCCATTCGGGTTCGTTCTGGAAAACGAAGTCGTAATATTCGCGTCCGACCAGGTTCTTGGCAGCGGCTTCGTCGCATACCACCACAACGTTCGGATGAAGCTGGAGCGCGGTGGCGCTGATCATCGAGGTGACCGGGCCTTCGATGGCCTTGGCGAAAACATCGGCTTTTTCCGCGCCGGTGACCAGCATGAAAATGCGGCGGGCATCCATGATGGTGCCGACGCCCATGGTGAACGCGCGTTTCGGCATGTCTTCGGGGTTTTCGAAGAGCGGTGAATTCTGGGCGTAGGTTTCCGGGGTCAACGCCTTGGCGCGGGTGCGGCTGCCGAGGGAGGAGAGCGGTTCGTTGAACCCGATATGGCCGTCGCGGCCGATGCCGAGGAGCTGGATGTCGATGCCGCCGGCATGCTTGATTTCTTCTTCATAACGGGCGGCTTCGGCCTTGTCGTCGGGGGCCATGCCGTTCGGCAGGTGCGTGTTGCGCTTGTCGATGTTGATGTTGTTGAAGAGGTGGAAATTCATGTAGTAGCGGTAGGAGTTCACGTTTTCCGCCGGGAGCCCGATGTATTCATCGAGGTTGAAGGTTTTGGCCAGCGAGAAATCGAGGTCTTCTTCCTTGTTCATGCGGCTGAGTTCGGCGTACAGCGCTTCCATGGTGCGGCCGGTGGCCAGCCCGATCGTGGTGTCGGGTTTGGCGCGGAAACTGTCGGCGATCAGTTTGGCCGTCAGTTTGACGGCGGATTCTGCGTTGGGTCTGATGATTACTTCCATGATGACACTTCCTTTATTTTTTAAGATTTTTGAAGTAATTAATGGTGGCGGCCAGGCCGGCGTCGAAATCGCTGGTGGGTTTGAAACCGGTGGTCTTGAGTCTGTCAATCGCGGCCTGGGAGTGCTTGACGTCCCCGGCACGTTCCGGCAGATAAATCACATTGGAATCGGAATTGGTTTCGGCCTTGATTTTGCGAACCAGGTCGTTGATGGTGATGCGGCCGCCGTAAGCGACGTTAAAAACCCCGGTGTATTCGGGGTGGGTCGCCATATAGACGTTTGCCGCCACCACGTCCTTCACGTAAATGAAGTCGCGGGTCTGTTCGCCGTCACCGTAAATGGTGATGTCCTCGCCGGCGACCGCCTTGGAGGTGAAAATCGGAATCGCGGCGGCATAGGCGCTCTTTGGATCCTGACGCGGACCGAACACGTTGAAATAACGCAGACAGGCGGTCTGGAGCTTGCCCTCGCGGGTGAACATATTACAATAGTATTCACCGTCGAGTTTGGTGATCGCATACGGGCTTTTCGGCTCGGGGAACATGTCTTCGCGCTTGGGCATGACCGGGTTGTCGCCGTAAATGGCGGCGCTGGTGCTGAAACAAAGTTTTTTCACGCCCGCGGCGGCGGCTTCTTCGAGCACGATCAGCATACCGGTCACGTTGATGTCAGCGCATTCGATCGGCTTGAACATCGATTCAGGCACGCTGATCATTGCGGCCAGGTGGAACACATAATCGACCCCCTGCATGGCCTTGCGGACGGTTTCGCGGTCGCGGATATCGCCCTCAATGAATTCCACGTTGAACCCGTCGAGGTTGCGGCGATAACCTGAACGCAGGCTGTCGAGCACCCGTACTTCGGCCTGACCCTGGAAATGTTCGACCAGGTGGCTTCCGATAAATCCGGCTCCGCCGGTAATCAATACTCTCATATGCAAAATCCTTTCATTTTAATTGAAAATGGAAAACGGAAAATGGAAAATTATGGAATACGAAAAAATCCTCTTGTCAATTCTCATTTTCAATTCTCAAATTACTTAATGTTGTTCAACAACTCCATCATTCGCGGCATCTGCTCTTCGATCGAGGCCACCAGTTTGAATTGGGTCCGGCAGCGGTCGAGGTTGTGTTCCGGGCGGTGAATCTTGAAATAAACGTCGCCGGAAAGATAATCGGTCAGGAACCGTATGCCGATTTCAAGGGTGATCAATTTGCCGCAGAACGGCAGATTCTCGCGTTCCGCCGGGGTCAGGAAGTCGCCCGCGGCTTCGAGATAACCGCGCAGCAGCGCTTCGAACATGTCGAACTGCATGTAGACTTTGGACAGGTCTTTCTCGTCTTCCATGCTCGGACTGGTGCTGGTGCGGACCATGTCGCCGAAATCGTAATGGACCAGTCCCGGCATAACGGTATCGAGGTCGATCACGCAGATACCCTTGCCGGTGGCGTCGTCGATCATCACATTATTGAGCTTGGTGTCGTTGTGGGTGATGCGCTCGGGAATCTCGCCGGCGGCATTCAGGTCGATCAGTTTCGACACTTCATCGCGGCGACTCATGACGAAATCAATTTCGGCGGCCACGTCTTTCGTCCGCCCTTTCACGTCGGCCTTGATCGCGGCCTCGAGGGCTTCAAGCCGTTTCGGGGTGTTGTGGAAATCCGGGATCGTTTCGAAAAGCCGTCCGCCGGGGATGTCGACCAGTTCTTTCTGGAAGTTGCCGAACGAACGCGCCACTTCGAACGCCTGTTCCGTATTCTTGATCACATCGTAGGTTTGCGCCTTTTCGATAAAAAGGTAGGCGCGCCAGTAATTGCCGTCCTTGTCCACCAGATACGGTTTCAGGTCGCGGGCCGGCACGATGCACAGCGACTGGCGCGAAGCGTCTTCGTTGCCGTGGATCTTGCCGCAGATATGGGTGGTCACGCGCAGGATATTGTCCATCAGCCCGACCGGTTCCTTGAAGATATTGGTATTGATGCGTTGAAAGATGTAATCGACCGTGGTTCCGGACTGGTCTGCGACGACTTTGTAGGTGTCGTTGATATGCCCGGAGCCGTAGGGGGCGGCGCTGATGTAGTCACCATAGATGGCGAATTGTTCGAAAATTTTGCCGATATCGTAAGTCATGGCGTTTCCGATTCCTTGATGGTTGCTGTTAAAATAATTTTTCCGGGTAAACGCCGTCTTTGATCAGTTGGCGGATATTGGCTACAAGTCCTTCCTTGTCCTCGCGGTAAGTGATGCCCATCCAGGTGTCGGGACTGGTCATGACCTCGACCTCGGCTTTGCCCGCCTTGACCAGTTCGTCCACGACGAACGGGATATAGAACTCGGATTTTTCTTTCTGCCCGTTGGCTTTCAGAAATTCGACGAACAAGCTTTCGAGGTTGTTGAACAGTGACGGGGTGAAGCCCCACAGGTTCAGCGAAGCCACTTCGTCACCGGTCAGCCGCACGTCGGAACCGTCTTCCATATGGCTGACAATGCCGTCGGCGAGTTTTTCGATTTTGGTGTTTTCGACCACCGACACCAACTTGTTGTCCGCGCTGACTTCGCAGATGCCGCGCGACACGGTGCCGTTCTCCGACAGGCAGTTGCGGAGCAGGAATCCGCACATGGCGTAGGAGGCTTTTTCGCCGTCCTGCACCGTGCTCAGGTATTTGCCGAGAAGCCGGTAGCCGTTCGGCCCGTAAAGATCGTCGCCGTTGATGATGGCGAAAGGTTCGCGGATAAGGTCGCGGGCGGCGCGAACCGCGTGGCCGGTCCCCCACGGTTTGACCCGTCCTTCCGGTACCGAAAATCCAGCCGGCAGGTCATGCAGATCCTGGAACGCATAAGCGACCTCGATTTTGCCTTCGTAACGGCTGCCTACCGCCTTTTTGAATTCTTCCTCGAATTCATGACGGATGACGAACACCGCCTTGCCGAAGCCGGCCCGGATCGCGTCGTATACCGAATAGTCAATGATGGTTTCCCCGTTCGGCCCCACCTGATCCAACTGCTTGAGCCCGCCGTAACGACTGCCCATGCCCGCCGCCAGCACCAGTAATGAAGGTTTCATAAATTCGTCCTTGAGTTCATTTCAACTTGATTGCCTTAGAATTAAATCGCAACGAATGCTTTCCGAAGGTACTTCCTTTTCGCCGAAAAGCAATTGTCCGAGCATTTGTACCGATTTGACCCCGAGGTCATAAAGATTCAGCGTGACCGACGACAGCGCCGGGTTCACATAGCGCGCCGGATGAATATCGTCGTAACCGATCACCGCCACCTCTTCCGGGATGCGCCTGCCGGCGTCCAGCGCGGCCTTGACGAAACCGATTGCCAGCACGTCGTTCGCGCACAATACGCAGTCGGTTTCGGGGCATTCGCGGGTCATCCGCTCATATGCCAGCGAACCGTGACGGAAACTGTGTCCGCCCTCGACGATCCGCACTTCACCGCCGTAACCTTTACTGAAACCGCTCTCCTTGGTCGGGTCGGCGAACCCGGCGATATAAACCGGATGCCTGCGCCCGGTGTCCCGGAAATATTTGCCCGCCAGAAATGCCCCCGCTTCGTTGTCGAACCAGAGTGAATTGGTCGGCGGAGCGGGCGCGGGACCGATCCCGATGCAGGGGATGCCGTTGTGGCGGGCCACGTTTACCAGTGTTTTGGAACCGACCGTTTCGCCCAGCACGATAATGCCCGCGAAACTGCCATTGAGCAGCAGGTCGATATAGCGTCCCATCTCGTCCGGTATGGCGTTGCGCTCGAACGGATGGATCTGAAGTGTTTTCTTCAGCGGCATCAGATTGCGGTTGATCCCGAGCATGATTTCAGAGAGGAAGTAATCAGGCTCCTCGCCGCGAAGTTCGGGGTAGAAAAGCGCGACAGTGTCGCTGTGGCGCGCGGTCAAATTGCGTGCATGGATATTGGGGCGGTAGCCGAGCTCGGCGGCCTTTTGGAGAATGCGCTGCCGGGTTTTGCTGCTGATCCGTCCTTTGTCACTGAAAGCGCGCGACACGGTGGCGGTAGAAGTCCCAAGGAGTTCCGCAAACTCGGTAATCGTAATTCGTCGATGTGGTTCAAACATAAAAAACACCTGATTCAGCGTAACCGTTTACAATATTAATTTACTGCTGAATTCAGAGATGTCAAGAGGCAAATCAAAAGATTTTTTGCGCAAATGCTTTCGCAGCCGTGTTTCGTGCCCGACCCACGGCTGCGTCAGCTTTTTTTCGGGAACGGAGCGTCCCGGAATCAATTCCCTCAGCGGGGACTGGTCAACTTTGCCAGTTCGTCAACGCAGATCCGATGCCAGGGACGGATATTATAATCGACTGTATATTGATACATCCCAAGCGACAGCGCGGCGTTTTCCGCGTTGTCCTGAAGAATTTTTGCCCGCGCCTCACCAAGTTCGACCGCTCGTTTGAGGAGGACGACTTTCTCCGTGTCCTGAAGCGGTTTTTCGGGGCGGGTTTTCCATAGTTCGAGAACGTTCGACGGCAGGGACGGCAATTTGTATTTCTCGGCTTCGGCCTGATCGCCCGCCAGGCTGAAGGCGGTCAGCGGCACTCCGGCCTGTCCCAGGCGGCGGTAGAGCGTCAGCAGTTCCATCATAATCCGGGTGTACTCGTAACCGATGCCGATGAATTCCACACGACGGCGATAGATGTCATCCGCGCCCCGAACGTTTTTTCTCGCATCCGCCAGATGTTTACCCGCTTTTTCCAGCGTAGCAGGGTCGAAAACCTCCGACCAGGAATAAACCAGTTCACGATAAGAAAAATTGGGAATCTTGTCCTGATGATCAAGAATGGCTTGTTCAAAA